>JABURS010000019.1 GCA_014762505.1 Chromatiales bacterium
GAGGCGTGAGGCGTGAGGCGTGAGGCGTGAGGCGTGAGGCGTGAGGCGTGAGGCGTGAGGCGAAAAGTCCTCTGTGCCCTCTGTGGCGCTTTGGTTTTTATTCCCAGCACAAAAAAGCCCCGCACGAGGCGGGGCTTTTTGTGCTCAGGACGGCAGCGGATCAGGCGAGGCCCGGGTTACCTGCCATGCCCTTGATCACCGGCTCGTTGAGCTCCAGGGACTTGATGGTGCCCTGGTTGCGCAGGTAGTCGGAGACCACGTCCCAGATCGGGATGCCGGTATCGCCGGCCGGCACTTCCTGCACGCTCGCCCAGCCAGCGACCACGTAGGTCTTGCTCGGGTCGATGGCCTTGCCGTTCAGGCTCATCTCGGAGATGCGGTTGCCGATCTGTGCGCTCGGGTCGATGGCGTATTTCAGGCCGCCAACGCGCACCATGTCGCCACCCTGCTGGTAGTAGGGGTCTTCATTGAAGATGTTGTCGGCCACGTCCTCGAGAATGGTCTTGATCATCTCGCCGCTCATTTCGTTGCGGGTGACGTTCGGGTAGGTGAGGCCGGTCTGCGTCATCACGTGCTCATAGGTGATGGTGTCGCCCGGCAGCACGCTCACGCCCCAGCGCACGCCCGGGGAGAAGGCAATTTCGGCGTCCTGGACCTCCATCAGGGCGTCGCAGATGAGCTGGTCGAAGGTGCCGTTGAAGTTGCCGCGGCGGTACAGCAGTTCCTCGGTGACGGCCAGTTCCTCGTTGAGGCGGTCGAGGTAGGGCGCGCGCACCTTCTCGATGTAGTCGGCCATTTCCTTGTCGGGTTCGATGAGGTTGGCGAACACCGGCAGCAGGTGATAGCGGTAGTCGACGATCTTGCCGTTGCGCACGTCGAAGTCCATGACACCGAGGAACTTGGTGTTGGAGCCGGCGTTGGTGACCAGGGTCATGCCGCCCGGGTTCTTCACTTCCACGGCCTTCGGCACGGCGTCATGGGTATGACCGCCGAAGATGGCGTCGATGCCGGAGACGCGGCTGGCCATCTTGAGGTCCACGTCCATGCCGTTGTGCGAGATCACCACCACGACCTGGGCGCCTTCCGCACGGGCCTGGTCCACGACCTGCTGCATGGCGTCGTCGCGGATGCCGAAGGACCAGTCGGGGATCATGTGGCTCGGGTTGGCGATCGGCGTGTAGGGGAAGGCCTGGCCGATGATGGCGACCGGCACACCGTTCATTTCTTTCATGACGTAGGGCTTGAAGACGCGCTCGCCCCAGTCGTTGTCGACCACGTTCTGGGCAACGAAGTCGATGTGGCCGGCGAAGTCGTTCTCGATGACTTCAACCACGCGGTCGGCACCGAAGGTCATCTCCCAGTGCGGGGTCATGATATCGACGCCGAGCAGCTTCTGCGCGTCGACCATGTCCTGGGCATTGGTCCACAGCGAGGTGCCGGAACCCTGCCAGGTATCGCCCCCGTCGAGCATGAGCGCGCCCGGGCGCGCGGCCTTGAGGTTCTTGACCAGGGTGCGCATGTGGGCGAAGCCGCCGATTTTGCCGTATTTCTGTGCAAGGTCTGCGAAGTCGATATAGGTGAAGGCATGGGCCTCACGGGTACCGGGCTGGATGCCGTAGTGCTTGAGGAAGGCGTCCCCCACCAGGTGGGGCGGGTTGCCCTTCATGCTGCCGATGCCCAGGTTGATGCTCGGCTCACGGAAATAGACGGGCAGCAGCTGCGCGTGGCAGTCGGTGTAATGCAGGAAGGAGACATTGCCGAAGGGCGGGATGTCGTAGGGATTGCTCTGCATCTGCTTGCCGGCCGTGCCCGGCGCAGCGTTCTTGTCCGTATCACAGCCTGTCAGATGAAAGCCCGCGGCGCTGGCGGCGGCCATCATCTGGAGAAATTCGCGACGAGATAAGCTCATGTCATCCTCCGAGGAACCGTAGTCGAGTGATCGAATTGGGTGTCGCAACGAAAACCGGTAGGTTTTTCTTTGTTCCGGGTCTTGTGCCCTGTTGGGCAAGGTTACCGTAATCAGATGCCGCGCGTCATGTATTTATTTCAAGGAAACTCGTTATAAATCATGATATTGCATTGTGCACCCCCGGTGGTTGCAGAATGCAATCGGCAGGCATGGGCCCGGAAATGAAAAAGCCCGGGATGCCCCGGGCTTTTTCTTCAGGTCTTGAAGCGGTCGGGTCGCTTACTTGCGCGCGCCCGGACCGTTCATTTCGATGCCGTTGCTCATGTAGGTGTGGAAGTACTCGAGCGCACGGTATTCCTCGCTCTGCGAGCCGAACTTCTTGGCACGGACCTGCTCGTTGCAGCCGCCGTAACGACGCTGGATGGTACCCAGGCCGCCCCACTTGGCGCGATACACCGGGAAGTGCGACACCTGACCCAGGGCGGGGCTCAGGATGTCCGCACGCACGCGGTTGCCGGCGTTGTACACGTGGCAGTCGGCGCAGGACATGTTCAGCTGGCCGCGCTTGGCGTAGAAGTGCTGCTTGCCACGCTCGTACCAGGCCTGGGCATCCGGGTCGTTGGGAACCTTGACGTCGATCTTGGCGCCGCGCGAGGTGTAGGCCATGTAGGCAGACAGATCGGCGATGGCGCCCTTGCTGTAGCCGAGCGGCTTTTCACCGTTCTGCACGCGGCACTCGTTGATCTCCTGCTCCAGGGTCTTCACCTGCTTGGTCTTGGCGTCCCAGTAGGGATAGTGCTGCTTGATGCCCTTGCCGCCGTTCTTGAAGCAATCCGCATAGGTCTTGCCGTTGGCGAACGGGGTGTTGAACATCTCTTCGCCCTTGGAGATGTTGAGCTCATAGGGCGGGAACTCCTCGATGGCTTCCCACTGTTCGCGGGAACCGGCATCGACGGCGTACACGCCGTTGGCGAAGTCCTGGAAGGGAACGCTCGGGAACCGGTCCTTGAAGTAGGCGCGGAATTCCTTCAGATCCTGTTCGGGGGTGGCCTGCGAGGCAATCGGCGCCATACCGAAGGCGACGATCGCTGCTGCCACAGCGAAGATTTTTTTCATTGTCTCTCTCCTCCAGATGTACCGATGGATTAGCCGATCTTGGTCTCGACCGAGTCGGACTTGCCCTCGTTGTCGACCCAGCTGATCTTCAGGGTGTCACCCTTGTTGCCGCCGGAAAACTTGAACGACAGGTAGGGGTTCTTGGAGATGGCCGGACCCCACAGGGCGGTGAGCACGTTGCTGCCGTTGTGCTCGGCATTCACTTCCTGGATGAAGTGGGCCGGGATCATCTTGCCGGTCTTGCTGTCCTTGCGCTGACCGGTTTCCATCGGATGGCTGATCAGGCACTTGACGGTGGTGCTGCCACCCTGTGCGTTCGCGCGAACCTTGATAGAAGACATTAGTTATACCTCTCTCCGAATTCGTTTAGCCGCCGCAGCCGCCGATGGTGACCTTGACTTCCTTGGTGGCGTTGTAGAGCTTGCCATCCGCCTTGACGACCGCGATGACGTCGGACGTCTTGCCCATCTTGATGCGGGTGGAGACGAAGCCCTCGGTGTTGCCACCGAGCATGTAGCTGGAGGTCAGGGGGTTGGCGTTCTCCTTGGCGAAGATGCTGATGGACTCGACGCCGGAGATGCTGGTGGAGACGGTGACCGGCACGACGGCGCCGGTTTCGGCGATGTCCGGGGCCTTGATGGAGATGGCGCCTGCGCGGGCGCTGGTGCCGCCCACGGTGGCCTGCATGGCGTCATCCATGCTCTTGGCCTCGAAGGCGTCCTTCGGCCAGGCGGCCATGACGGCGCGCGGAGTCAGCAGGCCGGCACTCACGGCCCTGCCGACGGTGCCGGCAGCCAGGGTACCCTTGAGGAAAGTTCTGCGTTTCATGCTCATGTGTATTCGCTCCAGTAAATCCCGTGCATTACAGGGTGTGGATGTATTCCACGACCTTGTCGATTTCGTCCTCGGTCAGGATGCGGTGCGCGCCGAAGGGGGGCATGATGGTGTTCGGGTTGGCGCGACGGGCATCCCAGATCTGTGCGCGCAGCACGGCCTTGTCGGGGAAGCGGGCCTTCATCGCCACCAGCGGCGGGCCGATATTGCCCGGCAGGTCCCCACCTTCAATGGCGTGGCAGGCCAGGCAGTTGCCCTTGCGGCGGTCGAAGGAAATCTTCTTGCCTTCCTCGATGACGGCAGCATCGGCTGCAGCAGCAGTCACCGGCACAAAAGCAAGCGTGCCGAGGATCGCGGCAACCGAAGCGACGCCCGAGATGAACTTTGCGGGGTTCCGCATGTGGTACCTCCTCACTTGGTTATTTCCAGTCTCGTCGGTTTTTCTTATATGAAGATCCATCTTCACTCACGAACCCTGAACCAGTAGCTAAAGCATGGTGCGGTTAGCATTCGTTAGCGATATAGCATACAGATCAGATGGGCGTTCGCAACAAAAAGTTAAGCTTTGGAATTTCGTGAAACGCTAATATACGTGTACGAATCGTCTGCTGCGCAAGCAGCATTACAAGGGGGGATGCACCACGGTGTGATTTTATTTCGTCGGGTTCAGTGCGCGCAGTTTCGAGCGGATGCGCGCCTCCGACGTACTGTCGAGGTCGCGTGCATCGAGCGCCAGTTCGAGCTGGCGCACGGCCGTGCTTACCTGGCCGTGCGCCAGGTAGTAATCGGCCATGGCCTCGTGGCTGAGCGAGACGAGGTCCTCTGCAGCCGCAGCCTCGGCACGCAGTTTGAGAAAGGCGGGCTCCTCGTGGCCGCTGGCCAGTATGGCCTCGATCTTGCGCCGTGCCTCGGTGGGCTTTCCGTTCGCCATGAGGGCGCGTGCCATGAGCGCGGTCACCGGGGCGTAGCGTGGATAGACGGCGTCCAGCGGCTCCAGGTTGGCGAGTGCATCGTGGGCCTTCGAGGCGCCGAGCTGCGCCTCGGCCAGCAACAGCTGGTAGGGCAGGGTGTCGGGTTTCTCGCGGTTGAGTGTCTGCGCCATCGCCAGGGCCTGGTCGTGGCGACCCGCACGTTGCAGGGCGATGGCCTGGGTGTAGCGTACGCGTGTCGTGCGGGCCGGCATCGGGGTCTCTTCGTATTCGCGCAGCAGGCGTGCCGGGTCGCTGCTCAGTGCGCGCGTCCTGGCCTGGATCAGCTGGAACTCCTCGCTGTCGCTGCGATAGTCACCCTGGTACTGGTCGGCGCGGGCGACGCTGTCGCTGATGCGGGAGGTGGTGACCGGGTGGGTGCTCAGGTATTCCGGGATGGCGTCCGGCGAGGTGAAGTTCAGTCGCTGCAGGCGCTCGAAGAAGGCGGGCATGGCATGCGGGTCGAAGCCGGCACCGGCCAGGGTGATGATGCCGATACGATCGGCCTCCTGCTCGTTCGCCCGGCTGAAATCGAGCTGCTGCTGGGCGCCGGCGGCGATGGAGGAGTACAGGGCCGCCTCTGCCGCCTCGGTGCTGTAGGCGCTGACCAGGATGGCAGCCAGTATGCCGAGCCCTGTGGCGAGGTCGATACGGCCGCTGCCCGCATAGCGCCGGGCGAGGTGACGCTGGGTGACGTGGGCGATTTCGTGCGCGACCACGGCCGCCACCTCGGCCTCGTTGCGTGCCGCGGTCAGCAGGCCGGTATTGATGGCCACCACGCCGCCAGGGGTGGCAAAGGCATTGATGGCAGGGTCCTGGATGACCAGGAAATGAAAATCCGGGTGGGCGTCGGGCCTGGCGGCGACCAGGCGCAGGCCGAGCGAGCGCACGTAGCTGGTGACCTCGGGGTCCTCGATCAGCGGCAGGTTGCGCCGGATCTCCTTGAGGATTTCGCGACCCAGCGCCTGTTCCTGCGCCAGGGTCAGAGCCTGGCTGGCCGGGTCGCCGATGTCGGGGAGTTCGATGTCCGAGGAGAAGGCGGGCAGGGGCGGCAGCCCCAGGCACACACAAAGCAACAGGGCCAGTGCCGCGCGTAGGCGGCCTCTGGCCCTGTTGCTGATGCGGGACGGAGTCAAGTGTCCCGTAATTACTTGCCCAGCCCGGGGTGGGAGGTGTAGGTGTGCATCACGTCCCGGTCCTTCCAGTTCTTCTCTTCCAGTACCACTTCCGGGAGCTTGAACTGGTGGTAGTTGGCGACCTGGATGGTCTTGACGATCTTGACGACGTCCTCGTACTTCAGCTTGTGCAGCAGGCTGGACTTGTCGGTGTTGCGCGCGATCATGTACTCGTCGTAGAGGCGGTAGACATAGAAGTTGCCCGGACGCAGCTTGCCGCTGCTGTCCTTGTAGGTCACCACGTACTTCGTGTTTACGGCGAAATCGTTCTTGGTCAAGGGATTGCTCCTCAGGATCGTTGGCCTAACGGGAAACCTGAAACATAACTGCGCAAGTTATCATGCCTGTGCGCGGGCTGACAATTCCGAATTCCCCGGGGTTCCGGCGGCCCTTGGGCACACCATATATATCGTGTTGAGAATCATTCTCGAAATCGCTGGTCCTGCTCCGCGGACAAGGCTTGACGTCTGCGGAGTCGGGCTAGCAGAATATCCTGATTTGCTAATAAATTCACCTCCGGGTGCAGGGTTACTATGTTCGGTTTCAACGAGATCGATGTCGCCACGCTGGAGCAGTGGCGCACCCAGGGCGAGGCGTTCCGCCTGATTGACGTGCGTACGCCGGCGGAGATCGCGCGCGGGGGCATCGGGGGTGCCGAGCCCCTGCCGCTGCATCTGATTCCCCTGCGGCTGTCCGAGCTGACAGGGGCCGACGGCAAGCTTGTGTTCTATTGCCAGAGTGGTGCCCGTTCCGCGCAGGCCTGCGCCTTTCTCGCGCAGCATGGGGTCTCGGAGGTATACAACCTGCAGGGCGGCATCATGGCCTGGGCAGGCAGTGGGCGACCCCTCGCGGAACTCCCCCTTGAAGGCGTCTGAACGGGATTTTGTGAAAATGATCAAGTCTTGCGTTTTGCAATGGCTTGGCATATAAGGTGCGAACTTTTTTTCAGGGCCATCCCCGGTACAGTGATTCGCGTGTAGCAATGACTCTTGCCCGTCACGAACAATCCGCTGTTTTTTCGCACCGCCAGCTGGCGGTGGCGCTGCCGTGGCTCGATGCCTGGATCTGTGGCGGGCATGGTCAGTGCGGCTCCCGCGGGTGAAATGATTTTCGAGAAGTCTTGGTGTCTGACAGATGCCAGGACTTTTTTATTGGCCGTAATCCTGCCGTTTCGGAGTGCCGGTGATCCCGCGCCCGGAGTGGTGTTTCGGGCCGCGTTAGCGGCTTCCCCCGGGAGATCCCGGGCGAGGCAAACTCTCATGCATGGATAACATCGGTTTCCATGCGGTAATTGGTTGAGGTTCAGAACTTTCGTGTATACTCTGGCAAACTCGAAAAGTTGAGCTTTTTGCTAGGGTTTACCGAGCTAAGGACCACTCGAACGAGGTGCATCTATGGCGACTTATGCTGAAATGCAGCAGATCTACGACGACATTCGTGGTGATTTCCGTTACGACCACGAACTGAACGGCTGCCTGAACTGCGGTATCTGCACGGCGACCTGTCCGTCTGCCCAGTTCTACGATTACAGCCCGCGTGAAATCGTTCAGCTTCTGTGGACCGAAAACGTCGAGCAGATCTACGATGCGATGCAGGAAAAGATCTGGGCCTGCGCCCAGTGCATGACCTGTGCGGCGCGTTGCCCCTTCAAGAATTCCCCCGGTGGTCTCGTCGCCATCATGCGCGAGGTCGCCATCAAGCATGAAATGCAGTCCGCCAAGGATGTGCTGCGTCCCTTCGGGCGCGTCATGCTCAAGCTGATCACGACCGGCAACCAGCTGTCTCCGGACATGATCCAGCCCGACCACTTCCCCGACTGGGGTCCCAACATCCAGAAGGTGGAGGGTGATCTGAACATCCTGCGCAAGGCGATCCCGGTCAAGACCCTGCAGACCGTGGAAACCGCGTGGGAAGTGTCGCTCAAGACTTCCGTCGAAATGTATACCATCTGGGAGATGACCGGCGTCCTCGACGCACTCGAACTGATGGATGAAAACCTCTTCGACGTTATCGAAGACTTCATCGACGAAAAGCGTGAAGACTACGAGGACTGGCTCGAAGAGCAGGAAGAGGACGACGACGATTAATCGGGTTCGGTTGTTCGCTAGCGACTGCTGAACAAGACAACGAGGAGACTCATTATGAATCCCACAGATCAGACTCCGGAAAACGAAGGTCAGGGTATTGCCGGTCACGGTTCCTTCTTCCAGGAAACCGACCTTTCCCGTGAAGACGCCATTCGTGCTACCGACTGGGTGCGCAAGCACGTCGACCGCCGCACCATCGATCTCGGTGATCGCATGGACGACGTCCGCGAGCACATGTACGAGCTCGAAAAGGAAGGCGAAATCATCATTCACCGCATTGGTGACGAGCACGACCCGAAGATGGTGAAGACGCTGTTCGGCTGGGACAAGAAGATCCCGACCCGTCAGCTGTGGCACCACAAGTCCTGCGGCCAGTGCGGCAACATCCCGGGCTACCCGACCTCGCTCATCTGGTTCATGAACGAGTTCGGTTACAAGCCGGGTGTCGACTACCTCGACGAAACCGACCAGACCTCCTGCACCGCCTGGAACTATCACGGTTCCGGTATCGGTAACGTGGAGGCCCTGGCCGCGGTGTTCCTGCGCAACTTCCACCAGGCCTACGTGTCCGGCAAGCAGCACGGCTACGAGCTGGGTCACTTCTTCCCGCTGGTGCATTGCGGTACCTCCTTCGGTAACTACAAGGAAATCCGCAAGTACCTGATCGAGTCCGCCGAGCTGCGCGAAAAGGTCACCAAGATCCTCGGCAAGCTGGGTCGCCTGGTCGACGGCAAGCTGGTCATCCCGGAAGAAATCATCCACTACTCCGAGTGGGTGCACGTGATGCGCAACCGCATCGCTTCCGAGCTGCAGAAGATCGACGTCTCCCACATCCGCGCCACTGCGCACGTTGCCTGCCATTACTACAAGATGGTGCACGAGGATGCGGTCTATGATCCGACCGTTCTGGGTGGCAACCGTACCGCCATCATCACCTCCACCGCCCAGGCCCTGGGTGCGCAGGTGATCGATTACTCCACCTGGTACGACTGCTGCGGTTTCGGTTTCCGTCACATCATCTCCGAGCGCGAGTTCACCCGTTCCTTCACCATGGATCGCAAGATTCGTGTGGCGCGCGAAGAAGCCAATGCCGATGTGATGCTGGCCAACGACACCGGTTGTGTCACCACCATGGACAAGAACCAGTGGATCGGTAAGGCGCACGGTCAGAACTTCCAGATTCCGATCATGGCTGAAGTGCAGTTCGCGGCCTTGGCTTGCGGCGCCGATCCGTTTAAGATCGTGCAGCTTCAGTGGCACGCCTCTCCCTGCGAAGATCTCGTCGAAAAGATGGGTATGAGCTGGAGTGAGGCCAAGAAAAACTTCCAGGAATATCTGAAGGAAGTTGAGGCAGGTAACATTGAGTACCTGTACAATCCCGAACTTGCTTATGGGGGTAAGGCTTAATGCAGGATACAGTGCTTGTTGTCGGCGCGGGCCCCGCGGGTCTGTCGGCCGCATCCAGCGTTACCGCAGCTGGTTTCAAGGTGGTGATGGTCGAGAAGGAAGAAGTGCTCGGCGGTGCCCCGATTCTGTCGGGTTACGCCAAGCTGGTTCCTTCCGGTGAATGGGCGAAGGACGCCATCGGTCGCATGGTCAGCCGTGTGGAAACCGACGGTAGCGTCACCGTTCACAAGAACACCAAGGTCACCCAGCTGGAAGGTGAGGCTGGCAACTACACCGCCACGCTGAGCAATGGTGAGAAGGTCGGTGCGGGCGCTATCGTCCTGGCTACCGGCTTTACCCACTTCGACTCCATCAACAAGCCGGAATGGGGCTTCGGTACGTACGAAGACGTGCTGACCACCACCCAGATGGAGCAGATGGTTGCCAGCGGCAAGATTGCCTGCCCGTCCGACGGCCGTGTGCCGGAGCGTGTGGCGATCCTGCTCTGCGTCGGCTCCCGTGACCGCCAGATCGGTCGTGAATGGTGCTCCAAGATCTGCTGCACCGTTTCCGCCAACCTGGCCATGGAAATCAAGGAAATCTCGCCGCAGACGGACGTGTTCATCTACTACATGGACATCCGCACCTTCGGTCTGTACGAAGACAAGTTCTACTGGAAGTCCCAGGAAGAATTCAAGACCAAATTCGTGAAGGCACGTATCGCGGAAGTGACCCAGGGTCCGGATGGTCGTCTGCTGGTCAAGGGTGAAGACACCCTGGTCAAGCGTCCGATCATCATTCCGTTCGATATCGTGGTGCATGCCATCGGCATGGATCCGAACGAGGACAACCCGGAAATCTCCAAGATCTTCGGCGTCGGTCTCGAGAAGCATGGCTTCATCGAGCGTGCTGAGCACTACACCAATACCTGTGGCACTACCCGTAAGGGTATCTACTCCTGTGGTGCGGCCTACGGTCCGGAAACGATCGATGACGCAATTTCCCAGGGTGCTGCCGCCGGTTCGCGTGCAGTTGCGGATCTGAATGCTCTGGTTCGGAAAGCAGGCTAAATCTTCGGGTGGCGGGGGTGATGGCGATGCCATCGTCCCCGGCCAGCTCGAAGTAACCTTCGATAAGGATATCGCGGGCAGTAAGCTGGATGATCTGTTGAAGCTCACCAGTGAGCGCAACAGTACGCTGGAAGTCTTTACCGAGGCCCTGGGTCTCAAGCGTGAGATGTTCCAGCGTCTCCTGCCGCCCGAAAAAACGGAAGCCGCTTTTAGCCGCGACGGTTTCAATGCCGTGCTGGAAACAGTGTTTCCGGCACGGCGCAAGCTCGGTGAGACCTTCGCCGCGCTCAGTGACGACGAACTGCAGTATGCGGTTCTGACACTAGTATATGGCGAAGGTGCAATTGGTGACCGTATGGTCGCCTTTTGCGAGCTTGTGCCGAAGGACAAGGAACATCGCAAGGCCAGGCGTGCCATCTGGGATCTCGCCGCCGAGCTGCTGCATTTTCGCGACCCCGACCGCATACCGTTGATGACGCGGTGGGTCTGGGATGTGAATACCAGCACCGGTGCGTTACGCGAGTTCATCCGCGGGAATGACTCCATGGAGACCATTCCCCTGGAACCCAGGCCCGAGACCTTCGAGGGTGCACGCGTCTGGTTTGCCGAGTTTCTCGGTGAGCGCGGTTTTTACCGCGACCTGCCGTTTCTTGTCGATCTGCTGCAGGCGCATGCCTACAGCGATTACGTGAAGGCGATGTCTTCGCGTATCGGCATGATCGACGCGGAGTTTGGAGCAAAGCACGACCCGCTGGAGCTGGTGCTCAAGCTGCTGGGTATCGATGTCCGGACGCGGGACCTCAAAGAGGCCGAGTCCGGTGATCAGCAGCCGACGCTTCATTAAAGAACACGATATTTGATTGATATTCGGAGAAGATCATGGCTATTCATGAGAAGTCACTGATTGAGCCGGAACGCCTCCTTTCGCAAGATTCGTTGGTGGTGGACGGTGTTGACGTGTCCGGGCACTGGAACACGATGATCATGCCGCGCACCCTGCGTGACTACGACGATGACTTCGAAAAGATCATCCAGAAGTACAGTGGGGGTGAAAACGTCCACCGTTGCTGGCAGTGCGGTTCCTGCACCAACTCCTGCACCATGTACGGTCAGAATGTGCAGTTCAATCCGCGTTTCTGGATCTACCTCACCCGTCTGGGTCTGAAAGACGAGATCCTCAAGGACAAGGACATCATCTGGCAGTGCGTCTCGTGCAACAAGTGCACGAACATCTGCCCGAAGGACGTCCGTCCGGAAGGCGTGATGAAGGCGCTGGCCCACTGGATGGAAGACGAGGGCATCACCGAAAAGGCGCCGTCCACCATCTTCGATGAGGAGTTCTGGTCGCAGATCTACAAGACCGGACGCATCGAGGACAGCCACGTGATGATGCACTTCTTCCAGAAGACCAACCAGCCGCTGATCCAGGACTGGCTGAAGGTGTTCGTCATGCGCATGATGAAATACCTGCCGGTCACCCAGCTGATGAAGATGGGGCTGAATCTGGTCTTTACCCCCAAGACCAAGTCCTGGGGCAAGACGGGCGACGTGCTGGCCAACTACGTGCGTGAACAGAAGGAGGCCGCTCATGGCTAAGGTTGCATACTATCCTGGCTGCGCGCTGGAAGGTTCCGGCGGTCCTTACGACAAGTCCACCCGTGTGCTGGTCAAGTCGCTGGGTCTGGAGATGGAGAACCTGCGCGACTACAACTGCTGTGGCGCGATGGAGGTCAAGAACATCCATCCGATGCTGCAGACCTATCTCTCTGCCCGTAACCTGGCCATCGCCAGCGAGCAGATGGGTCTGGATGCCGTGATGGCGCCGTGCAACGGCTGCTACCACAACCTGAAGAAGGCCGAGTACGAGACTGCCACCTCCGAGAAGGCGATGCAGACCGTACAGGATCTGGCCAAGAAGGCCGACGATCCGGTCTACAAGGGTGATGTTCGCACCCTTCATCTCCTGGAATGGCTGATGGAAGAGCTGGGTCCCGAAGGGATCAAGCAGAAGATGAAGAAGAGCCTGAACGGCATCAAGATCGCCAACTACTACGGCTGCATGTACACCCGTCCGCGCCAGATTTTCCCCGAGAAGGATCAGGGCCCGGATTCGGAATCCAGCTACAAGCCGCACTTCATGGATGACCTGCTGGCGGCTGCCGGCGCGGTGAATGTCGAGTTCCCGCTGAAGACGGCCTGCTGTGGCGGTGCCCACACGCTGTCCGATTCGGATACCTCGACCCAGCTGGTGCTGAACATCCTGCAGGCTGCAGAGGAGAGCGGTGCCGAGGTTATCGCGACCGAGTGCCCGACCTGCCATTCAGGTCTGGAGATGCACCAGGTGCGTGCCGAGACCGAATTCGGCATCAAGACCGGCGTGAAGGTGCTTTACTTCACCCAGTTGCTCGGCCTGTCCATGGGCCTGTCCGCGCGCAAGCTGGGCATCCATGAAAACGTCAGTGACTCCATCGGGTTCCTGAAGGACAAGGGCGTCATCTGAGGATGAGAAGCGGGGGCGGGCGCAAGCCCGCTTCCCGCTTTTGCTTTTGTCGCCAAGAATAATTCTCGTTTATTCAGTTTTCCGCTTTGCCGTGGGGTCCCATGGATTGTAACGGTTGCGAATTCCACCCCGAGTTGTTTTACGACGACGAGTTCCAGATCTGGGTCCGTCGTGAGGATGACGACTCGCTGACTGTCGGCATGACGGACATCTCACAGACCATTGCGGGCAAGATCCTGCACGTGCGTGTGCGTCGTCCGGGTACCATGCGCCCGCCGGGCAAGCCGGTGGCCACCATCGAGAGCGGCAAGTGGGCCGGTCCGATCCCGAATTTCATCGAATGCGAGATCGTGGAAGGCAATGCCGAGGTGCTCGAGAACCCCGTGCTGCTCAACAGTGATCCGTACAACGCCTGGATCGCGCGTGTGAACGCGACCGGCGGTGTGGACAAGGCCCTGGAAGTCTTTCTGACGGGGGAAGAGGCACGCAAGGGTTATTGCGAGCGCGCCACGCGTGAAGACATTCACTGCCAGCGCAAGGTCCGGTAACGACACGATGGCCTACGAAGAACATTATCTCGACAACGACGAGAAGACCGTCGTGTTCATCATGACCAGTGGTCCGAGTACGCCGAACCGCTGCGCGACGCCTTTCTATCTCGGTGCCATCATGGCCTCGATGGATGTGGACGTGCATATCTTTTTCACCATGGAAGGGGTGAAACTGATGCAAAAAGGCGTGGCGGATGACCTGGTCGCAATGGAAGGTGGCAAGAAAGTCATTGATTTTATTAGAGATGCCAAGCGTGCCGGTGTCGTCCTGCATGTTTGCCAGCCTGCATTGCCAGGGTATAAAATCGACGAGGACACGGACATCATCGAGGAGGCAGATCACGTCTCCCGTGCCAGTGTTCTGGCCGATCTGCTTCTGACGTGTGACAAGGTGATCACGTTTTGATGGGTTCTAGGGCTGTCTAGGCCCGTTTTTTGTTTAAGTGCTTGTTAATCAGTCTCATTAGGAGGAAATAAAAATGGGCGCTGTACGCGGATGCAATATCCCGGAAGACCTGCTCTACAACGTCGATAACAACGTGTGGGTCCGTAAGGAAGCCGACGGTAACGTGACGGTTGGTCTGACCTCTTATGCCTGTTCGCTGGCTGGCCAGATCGTTTCCTACACCCCGAAGAAGGTCGGCAAGTCGGTGAAGGCCGACAAGTCCTGCGCCACTGTCGAATCCGGCAAGTGGGTGGGTCCGGCCAAGACCCCGATCGGTGGTGATATCGTCGAAACCAACGACAAGGTGGCTGCCAACCCGGGTCTGATCAACGAAGATCCCTATGGCGAAGGCTGGCTGGTCAAGCTGTCCGCCGAAAACTGGGACGGTGATTCCGCCTCCCTGAAGACCGGTGGTGACGCCCTGGCTGCCTTCGAAGCCAAGATGGAAGCCGACGGCTTCGGCGGCTGCTGATCGGTCGTTAAGCTGTGCTGCTATCCCCCCGCACTGCGGGGGGATAGTGCTTTCTGGAATTGCAAAGACGGGTGGATTTCCATGAGTGACTGGTACGATCTCATCCAGCATGTCGAGCCGCTGGAAGACCTGCCGCTCGATTCGGGCCTGATTCGTTCGTTCGAATCCGACTGGGCGTCGCTCGATGCGAATGCCATTCCTCCCGTTAATTTCTATACCCCGACGTTCAAGGCCTATCAGACTTCCGAGCTGAGCGACTGTGGCAAGAGCGCATGGCCGGCCGTGTCGATCACGGGCGGTGACTGCAAGCTGCAGTGCGACCATTGCAAGGCCAAGATTCTCGAACCGATGATTCCTGCCCGTTCCCCCGAAGATCTGTGGCGCGTGGTCAACGGGATCGTCGAGGATGGTGGTCAGGGCATGCTGCTGACCGGCGGCTCCAACCATCAGAACCATGTCGAGTACGACGACTACTACTCGACCATTCGTCGTATCAAGGACGAATTTCCCGATTTCAAGATCGCGATGCACACCGCACTGGTGACCGAAGACATCGCGATGAGCATGGAACAGTCCGGTATCGATGCGGCCATGATGGACGTGATCGGTTCCCAGGACACCATCACGCAGGTCTATCACCTGCGTCGTACCGTGGATGACTTCGAGGCCACCCTCGAGCATCTCGTCAATACCAAGATGAAGGTCGTCCCGCATATCGTGATCGGCCTGCATTACGGGCGCCTGCTGGGCGAGTGGAATGCACTGGAAATGATCTCCCGCCACCTGCCGGATGCGGTGGTGCTGGTCGTGGTCATGCCCTTCTACGCCCCCGAGAGCCGCCCCTTCGAGACACCCGACACCTCCGCCGTCGGCCGTTTCTTCATGGATGCCCGCCAGGCGCTGCCGAGCACCCCGCTGCTGCTGGGCTGTGCGCGCCCGCCGGGCAAGGCCAAGATGCAGATCGACGCCTACGCGGTGATGGCCGGCCTCAACGGCCTGGCCCACCCCTCCGATGGCATGGTCGAACTGGCCGCCCGCCTCGAGCGCCGCGTGAAGGTCACGCCGGCCTGCTGCTCGATCGCCGTGGGCGACGAGGTCATGGCGCTGGAAAACCTCGACGCCGGCCTCGAGATCGACATCAACGCGATCATCGAGTCCGAGCGCGAGCGCCGGCGCGCCGCCAAGCTTGCCGCCAAGGGTCTCGGCGGTATCCGCATCGTCACCGAAAACGCACCTGCCGCGGGCGGCTGCTGCAGCGCATGAGCGGGCGTAACCCCACAACATGGCGTCTGATCGATACCGGCGTGCGGCGCGCGGCGGAAAATTTCGCGCTCAACCGCGCCCTGCTCGAAGGGCACCAGGAGGGCGTCTCGCCGCACACGCTGCGCTTCCTCAGCTTCAAGCCCTCGGCGCTGCTCGGCTTTCACCAGGATGTCGAGCAGGAGCTCAATGTCGACTACTGCCGTGAGCAGGGCATCGACATCCAGCGACGCGTGACCGGCGGGGGGGCTCTGTACTTCGACGAGACCCAGATCGGTTGGGAGCTCTATCTCGACAAGCAGACCCTCGGTACGGCCGACATGTCGGCCATTGCCCGGCGCGTCTGCGAGGCGGCGGCACGCGGCATCAGCTCGCTGGGCGTGGCGGCCAAGTACCGCCCGCGCAACGACATCGAGGTGGACGGGCGCAAGATCTCCGGCACCGGTGGCGCCTTCGATGGCGACTCCATCCTGTACCAGGGTACGCTGCTCATCGATTTCGACGTGGAAAAGATGCTGCGCGTGCTGCGCATTCCGGCCGAGAAGCTCTCCGGCAAGGCGATCGCATCGGCGCGCGAGCGCGTGGTGAATCTGAAGGAGCTGTTGGGTGATCTGCCGAGCGTCGAGGCCGTCGAGGCGGCCATGGCGCAGGCCTTCGCCGATGAGTTCGGCGTCAGCTTCGAGCGTGCCGAGGATATCAGCGCGCGCGAGCAGGAGATCTTCGCAGAGGCCCTCGAGGAGATCGACTCCGAGGAGTGGATCTACCAGCACAATCGCCCGGTCGATACCGCGCCGATGGTGGAGGGGATCTACAAGTCCGCCGGTGGTCTGATGCGCGCCAACGTGATGCTGGACCCGGAGAAGGGGCGCCTGAAGCAGCTGTGGCTCACGGGTGACTTCTTCATCAAGCCGCGTCGCCTGGTGGTGGATCTGGAAGCTGCGCTGCGCAACACGAAGATCGACGAGCTCGACGCCAACCTGGATGCGTTCTTCGCCGACTACGGCGCGGAAATGCTGCAGCTCACGCGTGACGACTTCGCGACGGTGATCCGCATGGCGATCGACAACGCACAGAATCCGAACGCCCAGGCGGCGTCCGGCGCGGCCTGAGCGGGTAGGACATGGAGCGCTTCGACGTCGTCGTCATCGGTCTGGGCCCGGGTGGGGCGAGTGCCGCCCGCACGGCCGCCGAGGCCGGCCTGCGCGTGCTCGGTATCGACAAGAACAAGGCCGTCGGCGTGCCCGTGCAGTGCGCCGAGTTCATTCCGCTGCCCATGGGTGCCTATGCCCAGGCCGAGGGGGTGTTCAGCCAGAAGATCGTCGGCATGAAGAGCTTTCTGCCATCCGGCGACCGGCACGACTCCGATTTCCCGGGGATGATGATCGAGCGCGACAAGTTCGACCAGGCCATCGCCGCACGGGCCGAAGCGGCTGGCGCGCAGTTCTGGATGGCCTCGCGCATCGTCGGCCTGGACACCGCGGCGCGTACCGTGACCGTGCGCCGGGGGGATGACGAGATCGAGGTGGGTTACGAGGTCCTGGTGGCCGCCGATGGCCCGCATTCGCCGGTGGCAAAACTCATGGGCCTGCCGCCGCTCGAGATCGTGCAGACACGCCAGTACACCGTGCCGCTGCTCAAGCCCTACGAGGACACCGACATCTGGCTGTCGGACGAGTATCCGGGTGGTTATGCCTGGCTGTTCCCCAAGGGCGACGTGGCCAACCTCGGGCTGGGGGCGGATCGTGAATTCGAGGCCGATCTCAAGGTCCCGCTGGACCGGCTGCACCAGCAGCTGGTGGCGGCCGGTCTGCTGGGCGAAGACATCCTCTACCGCACGGGCGGGGCGATCCCCGTGGGCGGTTTGCGGGAGCACCTGGTGGAGGGTAGAGTCCTCTTCATCGGTGATGCCGCCGGGCTTACGCATCCGATCACCGGCGCCGGCATCGCCGCCGCGGTGGTCTCGGGGGAGCTCGCCGGCAAGGCCGCCGCCGCCTTCCTCAGGGATGGTGACGAGGAGGCCTTCGAGGATTACGAGGAAGACGTGCGCGACCAGTACGAATCCTCGGTCGAGCGTGCCGTCGAGCGGCGCCAGTACCTCAGGCAGTACTGGCGTACGGAAAAGGCCAACACGGACGCCGTCCAGCGCAAGGGCTGGGTGGCGTTCGACGAATATTTCAGCCGTGACGCCTCGCAAGGGGCGGCGGTCTAACTTTTAAACGTGCATTCGCGTCGGTAGTGAATACCGCAGAACATCGGGAGGTTTCGTCATGAGCGCTAGCGCCGATACCATCGTCCAGCCGGTGAATTTCTACCGGCCGGATTATCACATCAAGACCCCGGAGATGCGTTCGCCGGAATACGTGCAGATGTCCACCGCCGCCGCGATCTCGCTGGGTCTGGTGCCGGGCAACATGCACCGTACCGCCTGCACGCACTGTCTCAACCTCCTGGTCACCTACCCGGAAGGCTGCCGTGCCAACTGCACCTACTGTGGTCTGGCCCGTCATCGCGAGGAATCGCGTGATTATGCCGACCGCAACTTCATCCGCGTCGACTGGCCGACCGCCCGTTACGACGAGGTGATCGAGAAGGTCAAGGCCGGTCACGACAAGGGTCAGTTCGAGCGCATGTGCATCTCCATGATCACGCATCCGAACTCCGATCACGACACCATGGTACTGCTCAAGCAGTGGATGAAGGAGTTGTCGCACATCCCGGTATCCATCCTCTCCAACCCGACCAGCATGAGCTACGACGACCTGGTCGCCCTGCGTGACGAAGGCGCCGACATCTTCACCGTTGCGCTGGATGCCGTCACCCCCGAGATCTTCGAGCGCACCCGCGGCAAGACCGTCGACTCCCCGCACCGCTGGGACAAGTACTGGCAGGCCATCGAGTGGGCCGCCGAGATCTTCGGCCCCGAGAAATTCGGTGCGCACCTGATCGCCGGCATGGGCGAGACGGAAAAGGAAATGATGGAGGTCTGCCAGAAGATCCGCGACATGGGTGGTCACAACCATATGTTCGCCTTCTTCCCCGAGCAGGGCTCCATGATGGAAGACTGGCCGGCCTGCCCGAAGGACCAGTGGCGCCGCGTGCAGCTGGGTCGTTTCGTCATCGACTACGCCGGTGGCCACGTCAACGACATGAAGTTCAACGAGCAGGGCCAGATCGTCGACTTCGGCCTGGACCAGCAGGAACTGGAAGCCCTCATCAACTCCGGCAAGCCGTTCCAGACCTCCGGCTGCCCCGGCAAGTCCGACGAGGAAGTCTCTGCCTGCAACCGCCCCTACGGCGACTCCAGCCCGACCGACATCCTCTCCTTCCCGTTCGCGCTGAACGGCAAGGACGTCGAATTCGTCAAGCGCCAGATGGCCGGCGAAAACATCGGCACCTTCGATCACGATAGCCTGGACGACTGAGTCCGGCCGTTGTCCGTATCGGCATAAAAAGGCCCCGCCATGCGGGGCCTTTTTCTTGCTGGAGGCCGGCAAACAAAAACGCCCGCGATGTGCGGGCGTTTTGCATGAACAGGCCGGGAGGCGCTTAGCCGATCCAGTCGTGTTCCATCACGTCGATGCGGATGTCTTCCTTCACGCTCTCGCCGTTGCCCTCGATGACGAGGGTGCCGATGCGGGTGCCGGCGGTATCGTAGCTGAACTTGGTTTCGAAGGTGCCGGGCAGGTCGACCTTGCCTTCACCGACGACCTTGCCGTCCACTTCGAACTTCGCACTGGCGGTGCCGCTGCCGTTGAGGAGGGCCTGCAGACGGAAATCCTTGTTCACCGAGCGACGGTAGACCTGCGGGTCGCGGTTCATGTTGTACTGCAGGTTGTTCAGTTTGATCATCTTGAGCAGTTTCATCGCGGCTCCCCGTGAACTATTTCGTTGAACTATTTCTGAGTATATTAGTAGGATATAATACAGCCGATCATCATACCGCATTTGAGAGGATTTTCGTACACCCATGCCACATGACATCCCGCAGGACCCGCAGCAGCGCAATCGCTGGCTGGAAGACCGTCTCGATGACCTCGACGCGCGCATTGGCGCGCTGGAGGCCGCAGAACGCGAGGGTTCGCTGGGCGAGCTGGGGTCGGTCTTGCCCGAGGGGGCTGGTATCATGCGGGACCTGCTGCTGGCCTATGCCGGGCATGCGGGCAAGCCGATGCCGGCCTCGGACGACCTGCTGGAGGTGCAGAAGGCCTTCGTCAAGGGTGATCCGAGCCTGAACGCGGTGCGGGACAACGTGCGCGAGCTGGTGTTCTACCAGAACTGTCTGGCCAGCGACCGGGCCGATGCCCTGCCGCCACGTCCCGCGACCATGATGGTGCGCACGCTGCGTCACGTGTACCTCTATCTGCGTACGCGCTGCCTGCAGGAAGACCGGCTGCCCTAGCCCCTGCAGACCAATCCCATGCCGGGCCCCTGGCTGCGGCGCCGAACGACGTTTGGAGTATTTCGATGAAGAATCTGATCAATCGCCTGCGCGGTGTGGAACAGGATGCCGTGCAGAAACCGGTGGCCGGGCAGGAGCCGTTCTACGTCGCCCAGGGTAACGAGATCGAGCTGTTCGAGGCGGCCTACAAGAAACGTCTGCCGGTGATGCTCAAGGGCCCGACCGGCTGTGGCAAGACCCGCTTCGTCGAGTACATGGCCTACCGGCTCACGCGCCCGCTGGTGAGCGTGGCCTGCCACGAGGACCTGACCAGCTCCGACCTGGTCGGCCGCTACCTGCTGGAAGGCGACGAGACCGTCTGGCACGACGGCCCGCTGACGCGTGCGGTGAAGGAGGGGGCCATCTGCTACCTGGACGAGATCGTCGAGGCGCGCACCGACACCACCGTGGTCATCCACCCGCTCACCGACCACCGTCGCGTGCTGCCGCTGGAGAAGAAGTCCCAGATGATCGAGGCCCACGAGGACTTCATGCTGGTGATCTCCTACAACCCGGGCTACCAGACCGTACTCAAGGACCTCAAGCCCTCCACCAAGCAGCGCTTCATCGCCCTGCAGTTCGACTACCCGAACGAGGAGATCGAGCGCCAGATCGTGGCCAAGGAATCGGGCGGGCTGGACGCGGAGATCGTGGACAAGCTCGTGGCCGCCGGCCGCAAGGCCCGCGCCCTCAAGGACCACGGCCTGGAGGAGGCCACCTCCACCCGCGCACTCACCTACGCCGGGACGCTGATCCAGGCGGGTGTCGATCCCATCGAGGCCTGCCGCGCGGCGATGATCCACCCGCTGACCGACGATCCGGAGCTGGTCGAGGCCATCGAGGAGATCGTGCGCGCCCATTTCGGCGCCGCCGACGAGTAGGCCGCCCCGTCCATCCTGCAGGCAAACGCCCCGGCCGGTATGCGCCGGGGCTGACCGACGAGCCCCATGACCGACGCAGAAGCCCTCGTAGAGATCCAGGAGATCCTCCAGCACCTGGAGCAGATCAGTTTCGTGGCGCAGCGCGATGCCCGCGAGGCGCTGCCAGTGCTGGAGCCGCTGGGCGCCCAGCCGACCCTGCGCTGGCTGGAGGCCGCCCGCGACCTGTTCTTCCACGATCGCGAGGCCGGCAAGGTCTTCATGCGCGCCAGCCCCGCGGTGGTGGAGAAGACCGGCGAGGTGGACTTCTGGGTGGCGCAGGCCCGCGGCTTCTCGAAGTGGGTGAATTCCTGGGGGGCGCTCGAGGGCTTCATGGCCCAGGTGGGCGACGTGACGGCCGAATGGGGCCGCGAGGCCGAGCAGCGCTGGTACGACATCGGCCTGCGCTGGTGTGAGCGCCACCTGGAGGACGCCGCGCACTACTTCCGCGCCCCCTTCCGCGAACTCGGCGACGGGCGCGGCATCGAGGGTATCGAGGACCTGATCGCCCCGGCCGAGAAGCTCTTTGACGAGCGCGGCCTGACGCTGGATGCCTATCTCGAGGGGGCGGTGATCGCGCGCAACATCGTCGGCGTGGCGGGCATCGAGAGCTGGGCACGGCGCGGCGCCGACATCATGCAGGCCGGCCGTTCGCGCGGCGAGGAATACTTTCGGCTGGAGAGCGAGGAGAGCCTGCGCCTGCTGCTGGACGGCATGCCGGGCTACCGCCCGCGGCGCCACAGCCGCTTCCTGCAGCTGCTGACCACGGCCTGGTTCGGCCACCTGGTGCCGCTGGCCGATGGCGACTGGCGTCCGGGCCGGGGGCGCCCGATGATGGACACCGACGGGCATACCCTCTACCTGCCCGCCGTGCTGGAGGGGCGCGAGGAGGCCATCGTCGCGGTGCTCCACACCATGGGGCACCTGCGCTTCGACACCTATTTCCTCGACCACATCGAGGCGCTGTTTGGCGAGCTGGGCATGGAACACCCGCCCGTCGACGCCGATCAGCGCATCACCTGGCGTCCGCTCTACGCCCACTTCGAGGAGCGCATGTTCCGCTTCCAGGTGCTGTTCGACCTCTGCGAGGACCTGCGCGTGGACGCGCGCCTGGACACCCTCATCCCCGGTTACCTCAGACGCGTGGTGCACCTGGCCGACGCGCATGAGCAGCCGCAGGGTCCGGCCGGCGTGTTCTACCGCTACGCGCTGGCCCAGTACGAGGCCCTGGCCCTGGGGCGCGGTCTCGATGCACGCCTGCAGCCGCTGCTGGCGGAGGACGCCAGCGTGGTGGATGCCTTCCGCGTGTCCCGCGGGCTGTTCGACGAGGCCGAGTTTCCCGAGATCGGTATCGACGCGCGCGACGACGCCTACCTGCCGGGTCACGGGCACAACACCGGTCGCCCGGTATACCCGCGCCGGCGCTGGCAGGACGAGGTCTACGTCAACGACTACGACGTGCACGCCGACAACAAGGCCGAGGCCGAGAAGCAGAAGGAAGAGCAGCCGCAGACCACGCAGGAGATGCGCCAGGTCGACCCCGACCCGGACATCAACGTGCCGCAGGAGAACACCTCCGGCAGCGGCGGGCGCATCGGCGTGGGCATCCCCATGCCGGCCCAGGTGGTCGGCCGCGGGGCGACCGTACACGAACTCACCGAGGGCTATCCCTATCCCGAGTGGGACTACCGCGAGCAACGCTACATCCACGAGTGGGCGCGGGTGCAGGAACGCCGGCTGGAGGAGATGGAACCCGAACGCGCGGAGATGATCCGCGCCGATCATGCCGGGGCGCTCAAGCGCCTGCGCCGCGCCCTGGAGATGCAGCGCCCGAGCCGCATGGCGCCCCTGCGCCGCCAGCTCGAGGGCGACGAACTCGACATGGAGGCGGCGGTGGGGTTCGTCGCCGAGAAGAAGGCCGGGCTCTCGCCCAAGCCCTTCATCTACCGCCACCGCACCCGCCAGCACCGCGACACGGCCGTGATGCTGCTGGCCGACATGTCCACCTCCATCATGGCGAGCCATGCCGGCGGGCAGGGCAAGCTCATCGACCACCTGCGCGCGGGCCTGATGATGTTCGCCGAGGCGATCAACGACGTCGGCGATCCGAACGCGATCTGCGGCTTCGCCTCGAAGAACCACGACAACGTGAACTACTACGTGCTCAAGGACTTCGACGAGACCATGAACCCCGACGTGCGCGCGCGCATCGCCGCCGTCTCCGGCCGCCTGGCCAGCCGCATGGGTGCGGCCATCCGTCACTCCATCGAGCGCTTCAACGGCGTGTCCGCCCATCATCGTCTGCTGCTGCTGCTCACCGACGGGCGTCCGGCCGACTACGACGACGGCGGCGACACACGCTACCTGCACGAGGACACGCGCATGGCGATGAAGGAGGCCGTGGATCGCGGCATCCACCCCTTCTGCGTGACGCTCGACCCCTCCGGCAGCGAGTACCTCCCGGCGATCTTCGGCCCCGGGCACTACACCGTCATCGACCACGCGGCGGACCTGCCGGCCCGACTGCCCGAGATCTACCTGCGCCTGCGCCGCTGAGCGCCCCTGTCCATGAGCCAGACTGCCGACGATCTCAACGCGAACCCCGTGGCCGTCCCGCCGACCCGCAAGGCGGTACTCACCGCCGCCGCGCGCTATCGCCGGCACTCCTACGGTGACAACCACCCGCTCGGTATCCCGCGCGTGTCGCTCACCCTGGACCTGATCCGCGCCTACGGCGCCCTGGACGAGGCCACCGAATACCTGCCCTCGCGCAAGGCCCTGCCGCGCGAGCTCCAGTGGTTCCACACCCGCGAGTACGTCTCGGCCATGCAGCGCTGCGAGGCCGTGGGCAAGGTGTTCGACAAGTACCGCCAGCGCCACAACATCGGCAATTACGAGAACCCGTATTTCCCGGATTTCTTCGCCACGCCCGCCACCGCCACCGGCGGCAGCATCCAGGGCGCCGAGGAGGTGCTGAAGGGCCGCGTCGCCTTCAGTCCGGCCGGCGGCATGCACCACGCCCTGCCGGATTCCGCCCAGGGCTTCTGCTTCTTCAACGACCCTGCGCTGGCCATCCTGCGCCTGCGCCAGGAAGGGCTGCGCGTGCTGTACGTCGATATCGACGCGCATCACGGCGACGGCGTGGAATACGCCTTTCGCGACGACCCCGGCGTCTGCACCTTCTCCCTGCACATGGACACCGAGTACGCCTATCCCTTCAAGGGCGGGCAGGTGACGGATACGGGGCCGCAGGGCAATGCCGTGAACGTGCCGCTGCCCCGCGAGATGAACGACAGCGAATACCGTCACGTCTTTACCCGGGTCTGGCCCGCGGTGCTGGCGGCCTTCGAACCGGAGGTCGTGGTGCTGCAGACCGGTACCGACATCCTGCGGCCGGACCCGCTCGGCAAGTTCCGCATCTCCACGCAGCTGTTCCTGGAGCTGGTGCAGCGCATCCTCGACGACAGCCCGACGCATGCCGACGGCACGCCGCGCCTGCTGGCGGTGGGCGGCGGCGGCTATCACCCGCTGGTGCTGGCGCGCTGCTGGGTCGGCGTGTGGGCCATCCTCTCCGGGCGTGAGCTCCCCGCCGAGCTGCCGGATGCGGGACAGGCCCTGCTGCGCGCGGTGGACTGGGACCAGGACGAGGACGAGGAGTATTTCGAAGGCCTGTTTGCCAGCCGGCTCGACCCCGCCTACGAGGGCGAGCTGCGCGCCGAGGTGCGTGCGCTGGCCGACCGGGTGCTGGACACGCACCCGCTGTTCGCCGGGGCCGCCGTGCGCTGAAGCCCGGCCCCGATTCTGATAACCTTCTGCGGTTTACGACCGCAGTCCAACCGATACCCGTGACGATGCAGCCAAAACCGACCCTGATCACCGGACATGCCAACGCCAAGGCCACCCGCGCCTACGCCGAGCAGCACCAGCGCGAGGGGCACGCGGCCGAGGGCCATTACAGCGAGTTCCTGCGCGCACGCATGCAGCTCTCGAGCCTGGGCGTGGGCACCTTCCCGGGCGCGGCCACGCCCGAGGTGGATGCGAAGATCGCGGCCATCGTCACCCGTGCCCTGCTGTCCGGCGTCAACGTCATCGACACCGGTGCGCATTACCGCTACGGCCGTTCGCTGGCCGCGGTGGGGGCGGGCGTGCGTGCCGCGGTCGAGGCCGGCGTGCCGCGCGAGGCCATGTTCCTGATCTCCAAGGGGGGCTTCCTCACCCTGCGCGGCGGGCCGCCGCCCGACATGCAGGCCTGGTTCGAGCAGGAGATCGTGGCGCAGGGCTACGGCAGCATGGAGGACCTGGCCAAGGGCTGCCATCTGCTCACGCCGGCCTACATCAATTACCAGATCGAGCTCTCGCGCAACCTGATGGGTGTGGAGACGCTGGACGCCTTCCTCGTCGACCAGCCCGAGGTGCACATCCCGGAGATCGGCAAGGAGGCGCTCAACCGCAAGCTGCTGCCGGTGTTCGAGGTGCTGGAGCGGGCCGTTGCCGAGGGCCGCATCCGCTACTACGGCATCGCCACCTTCGACAGCCTGCGGGTGGAGACCGACGACAAGCTGTTCCAGTCCATCACCTCCATGCAGGGCCTGGCCGAGAAGGCGGCGCAGGCCGCGACCGGCCAGGACATGGCGCGCCACCACTTCAAGCTCATGACCATGCCCTTCAACCAGGTGATGCTGGAGGGCTTCACGCGCTTCAACACCGCCACCGGGCAGGGCAACGTCGGCTCGCCGGTGCAGGCCGCGCATCAGCTCGACGTGTACATGATGGCCAGCCACAGCATGTTCAAGGGCCATCTGGCGCAGCAGTCCATGGACGTGGTGGAGCGTGCCATCGGCAACGTCGCCAATCCCGCGCAGCGCGCCCTGCAGTTCAACCGGTCCACGCCCGGCATCGGCACCTCGCTGGTGGGCATGAGCACGCCCGAGCACCTGGACGACGTGCTGGCCGTGGCCAAGCTCCCGCCGCTGCCGCGCAAGGACTACCTCGCCATGTACCAGAAGGCCGAGGGCGTGTAACCGCCCCGCCCGGAGACGAGACCCGATGCAAGCCGACCTCAAGGCCCTGGAGTTCGACGCCATCCGCCGGCTCCTGGAAAAGCTCACCGCCACCCCCTACGGGGCCGACGCGGCCCGCGCCCTGGAGCCCGCGCCGAGTCTGGACATCGCCCGCAACATGCAGCAGGCGGTGACGGTGGCCCGCCAGCTCGTCGACGCCGGCCAGGCCCCGTCCATCGGCCAGCTGCCGGACGTGCGCGCCGCCCTGCGCCAGGCCGCCTCCCCGGGCGCGGCCCTGAGCAGCCAGGCGCTGTACAACCTGCAGGTGGTGATGAACGCCGGCAGCCGGCTGGCCGATGCCCTGGCCGGCCGGCCCGGACTCTATCCCGGCGATCTGGCTGAACTGCGTCCGCCGCAGCCGATCGTCGACATCCTCGCCCGTACCCTGGTGGGCGCGGGTACCCTGCGTGACGATGCCAGCGAGGCCCTGGTGGGCTATTTCGGCGAGCGCCGGGCGCTGCGCGAGCAGGTGGAGGACGTGGTGCGCAAGCGCATGGCGAAGGCCGACATCAAGGACCAGTTCGAGGATGCGAACCGGGTCGACTGGTACAATGAGCGCGCCGTGATCACCCTGCGCGGTACCGAGGCCGACAAGGTCAAGGGGGTGCGCCGTGGCTCGGCCATGGGCGGGCGCGACGTCATCATCGAGCCGATGGAGGCCGTGCCGCACAACAACCAGCTGGAGACGGTGAACGGCAAGATCACCGGCGAACAGCAGCGCCTGCTGCGCGAGATCACGGGCGTGATCCGCGAGCACGTCGAGTCCCTCCAGCAGCTGCTCGCGGCCATCACCTGGGTGGACCTCGCGCTGGCCGCCGGCGAGCTGAGCCGCGCCATGCACGGCCACGCCCCCACGCTGAGCGAGTCGGCCGGCGTGGAGCTCAACCAGGCCTATCACCCGCTCCTGCTGCTGCAGTTCGCCGGCGGCCGCGGCCCGCAGCCCGTGCCGCTGTCGATCCGTCTGGGCGGCGAGGACACCATCCTGCTGATCACCGGGCCCAACACCGGTGGCAAGACCGTGGCGCTCAAGACCCTGGGGCTGCTCACGGTGATGGCCTACTGCGGCCTGCACATCCCGGCCGAACAGGATTGCGTGATCGGCAACTACCGCAAGGTGATCGTCGATGTCGGCGACCACCAGAGCCTGTTCCACCACCTGTCCACCTTCGCCGGCCACGTGGAGGTGCTCAAGCGCATCCTCGACGAGGCCGACGGCGACACCCTGGTGCTGCTCGACGAGCTGGGCACCGGCACCGACCCGGAGGAGGGCGCGGCACTGGCCATGGCGGTGTTGGACGAGCTGCTGGAGCGCCGCGTGCAGGGCATCGTCAACACCCACCTCTCGCCGCTCAAGGACTACGCCGACCGTCACGCCAACATCGTCAACGCCTCCATGCAGTTCGACCACGAGCGCCTGGTGCCCACCTACCAGCTGCAGATCGGCGTACCCGGCGTCTCGCTGGGGCTCACCATCGCCGAGAAGAACGGTCTGCCCCGCGACCTGATCGGCCGGGCCCGCGAGCACCTGGCCGAGATCTCCGAACTGAGCGCCCGCCACGGCTGATGCCGTCGGCGGCCCGCCCGCGGGGCCGGATCTCCCCCGGCCACGCGCAATATTAATAGTTCGTGAAATCTTGAATCGAAGCGGTTAAGATTAAAGTCTTTCGCTTTCCGTACCCTCGGCGGCAATCGTGTTGATTTTATGGGGTTTTTTCTCCCGGCCGGTTATGGGACGGTAGGCGTGTTTCTGAGAAACTTCCGTATGGGGACTTGCAAGTGGAACTGACCGGTGCCGAAATCTTCGTCCGTTGCCTCAAGGAAGAGGGCGTAGATGTCATTTTCGGGTATCCCGGTGGTGCGGTCCTGCACATCTACGACGCGCTGTACAAGCAGAAGGACGTGACCCACGTCCTCGTGCGTCACGAGCAGGGCGCGGTGCACGCCGCCGAGGGCTACGCGAAATCCTCCGACCGTCCGGGCGTGGCGCTGGTCACCTCGGGCCCGGGTGCCACCAATGCCATCACCGGCATTGCCGACGCCTACATGGATTCGGTACCGCTGGTCGTCTTCTCCGGCCAGGTCAATACCGCGCTCATCGGCAACGACGCCTTCCAGGAAGTGGACACGGTGGGCATCACGCGCCCGATCGTGAAGCACAACTTCCTGGTCAAGGACGTGAAGGACCTGGCCGAGACCATCAAGAAGGCCTTCTACGTGGCGACCACCGGCCGTCCCGGTCCGGTGGTGGTGGACATCCCCAAGGACGTGACCGCCAACAAGGCCGAGTTCAAGTACCCGCGCACGGTGAAGATGCGCTCGTACAACCCGACCGTGAAGGGGCATCTGGGCCAGATCAAGAAGGCGGTGGATCTCATCCTCGCGGCCGAGAAGCCCATGATCTACAGCGGCGGCGGTGTGATCCTGAGCCATGCCTCCAAGGCGCTGACCGACTTCACGAAGTACCTCGGTTATCCCATCACCAACACGCTGATGGGCCTGGGCGCCTATCCGGCCACCGACCGGCAGTTCGTCGGCATGCTGGGCATGCACGGCACCTACGAGGCCAACATGGGCATGCACCATGCCGACCTCATCATCGCCGTCGGGGCACGTTTCGACGACCGCGTGACCGGCAACATCGAGAAGTTCTGCCCGCATGCGAAGATCGTGCACCTGGACATCGACCCGGCCTCCATCTCCAAGAACGTGAAGGTGGATGTGCCGATCGTGGGCGACGTGGACCATGTGCTCAAGGAGCTGATCAAGGAACTCAAGGCGCGCAAGGAAAAGCCCGATGCCAAGGCGCTGGACGCCTGGTGGAAGCAGATCGAGGAATGGCGCGCCATGGACTGCCTCAAGTACGACCGCGAGAGCGAGCTGATCAAGCCGCAGTACGTGATCCAGAAACTCTGGGAAGTGACCAAGGGCGATGCCTTCGTGACCTCGGACGTGGGTCAGCACCAGATGTTCACGGCGCAGTTCTACAAGTTCGACAAGCCCAACCGCTGGATCAATTCCGGGGGACTCGGCACCATGGGCTTCGGCCTGCCGGCCGCCATGGGCGTGCAGATGGCCAACCCCAAGGAGCTGGTCTGCACCGTCACGGGCGAGGCCAGCATCCAGATGTGCATCCAGGAGCTGTCCACCTGCCTGCAGTACCAGCTGCCCATCAAGGTCGTGAACCTCAACAACCGCTACATGGGCATGGTGCGTCAGTGGCAGGAGTTCTTCTACCAGGGCCGCTACGCCATGTCCTACATGGATGCCCTGCCGGACTTCGTGAAGCTGGCCGAGGCCTACGGACACGTCGGCATGCGCATCGAGAAGCCGGCCGATGTCGAGGGCGCGCTCAAGGAGGCGATGAAGCTAAAGGACCGCCTGGTCTTCATGGACTTCATCACCGACCAGGGTGAGAACGTCTATCCCATGATTCCCGCCGGTGCGGGGCAGAACGAAATGATCCTGGTGTAAGTCATGCGGCACATCATCTCCATACTGATCGAAAACGAGTCCGGGGCCCTGTCGCGTGTGGCCGGCCTGTTCTCGGCGCGCGGCTACAACATCGAGTCGCTCACCGTGGCGCCCACCGACGACCCGACCCTGTCGCGCATGACCCTGGTGACCCGCGGGTCCGACCAGATCATCGAGCAGATCACCAAGCAGCTGAACAAGCTGGTGGACGTGGTCAAGCTCATGGATCTCACCGAGCATCGCCATATCGAGCGCGAGATGATGCTGGTGAAGGTCAAGGCACAGGGCTCGGCGGAACGCGATGAGGTCAAGCGCCTGGTCGATATCTTCCGCGGCCGCATCGTCGACGTCGCTGCCACCACTTACACGGTGGAGCTCACCGGCACCGGCGACAAACTCGACGCCTTCATCACCGCGCTGGAAGGCAGTGTCATCCTCGAGGTGGTGCGTTCCGGCGTCATGGGCATCGCGCGTGGCGACGTGGCGCTGAAGATCTGAGCATCGATTTCCGACGCCGCCGACCGGCGGCGTCCAGAACCTTTGAATCACTGGCTTTACGTGGGGAACATCCAATGAAGATCTATTACGACAAAGACTGCGACCTCTCCATCATCAAGGGGATGAAGGTCGCCATCATCGGCTACGGCTCCCAGGGCCACGCCCATGCGAACAACCTCAAGGATTCCGGCGTCGACGTCACCGTCGGCCTGCGCCCGGGTTCCGCCTCCGTGGCCAAGGCCGAGAAGTCCGGCCTGACCGTGAAGCCGGTGGCCGAGGCCGTGGCCGCCGCCGATGTGGTCATGATGCTGACCCCGGACGAATTCCAGTCCCAGCTCTACAAGGCCGAGATCGAGCCCAACCTGAAGAAGGGTGGCGTGCTGGCCTTCGCGCATGGCTTCGCCATCGTCTACAATCAGATCGTGCCGCGTGCCGACATGGACGTGATCATGATCGCGCCCAAGGCCCCGGGCCACACCGTGCGTTCCGAGTTCACCAAGGGCGGCGGCATCCCGGACCTGATCGCGATCGAACAGGATGCCTCCGGCAAGGCCCGCGACATCGCGCTGTCCTACGCCTCCGCCATCGGCGGTGGCCGCACCGGCATCATCGAGACCACCTTCCGTGACGAGACCGAGACCGACCTGTTCGGCGAACAGGCCGTGCTCTGCGGCGGCGCCGTGGAGCTGGTGAAGGCCGGCTTCGAGACCCTGGTCGAGGCGGGCTACGCGCCGGAGATGGCCTACTTCGAGTGCCTGCACGAGCTCAAGCTCATCGTCGACCTGATGTACGAAGGCGGTATCGCCAACATGAACTACTCCATCTCCAACAACGCGGAGTACGGCGAGTACGTGACCGGTCCGAAGGTCATCAACGAAGAGAGCCGCTGGGCGATGAAGGAAGCCCTGCACAACATCCAGACCGGTGAATATGCCAAGCGCTTCATCCTCGAGGGGCAGACCAACTATCCCGAGATGACCGCGCGCCGCCGCCAGAACGCCGAGCACCCCATCGAGGAGGTCGGTGAGAAGCTGCGTAGCATGATGCCCTGGATCACGGCGAACAAGATCGTCGACAAGACGAAGAACTGAGCAACAGGGGCCGGCGGGGCAAAAGTACCGCCGGCCTTTTTCGTTGTGGAGGACTGATGTTCCCGATCGCGCGCGAGGCCCGTCTGTTCGTACTGGTGCTGCTGGCCGTGGCCGTGCTGGCCTCGATCTATCTGCCGCTGGTCGTGGCGGCGGTGTTCTGGTTGATGCTCCTGCTGCTGGCCTTTCTGCTGCGCGACCTGCGGAGGCTGGTGCCGTCGCGACCGCTGGCCGTGGTCAGTCCGGTGGATGGCGTGGTGACCTCGGTGTCCGAGGCACGTGACCCCTATCTCAAGCGCGAGGCCCTGGTCATCCGCATCCGCCAGCACTGGTTCGGCGAGTTCAACGTACATAGCCCGGTGGAAGGCAAGATCACGGAGCGCTGGTGGCCGGAACGCACGCGCGAGGACGAGGACGAGCTCCCCCCCGGGCACTTCGCCATCTGGATGCAGACCGACGAGGGCGATGATGCCGTGGTGGCCATTGATCTGCAGGGACGGTTCCGGCTCATGCACTGCAGCGCACAGGCGGGCGAACGCACGGGGCAGGGGCGGCGCTGCGGCCTGATGGGCTTCGGCCGGCCGGTCACCGTCTATCTGCCGGCCACTGCCCGCGTGGCCGTGGCGCCGGGGCAGCGCCTGCTGGCGGGGAGCGACGTGATTGCTTCCTTCGTGCATGGCTAACATAATCGGTCCGACATACACGTCTATGCAGGATGCGCATGAGCACTGAAGACCAGAAGTCGCATCGCGCGATCTATCTCCTCCCCAACCTGTTCACCACGGCGGCGCTGTTTGCCGGTTTCTACGCCATCGCCGCCGCCATGGCCGGTCGCTTCGAGGCGGCGGCCGTGGCCATCTTCATCGCCATGGTGCTGGACGGCGTGGACGGGCGCGTGGCGCGCATGACCAATACCCAGAGCGCCTTCGGTGCCGAGTACGACAGCCTCGCCGACATGGTCTCCTTCGGCCTGGCCCCGGCCCTGGTGATGTATCAGTGGGCACTGGTCTACCTCGATCCCCTGGGTTTTGGCTGGGCCAAGACCGGCTGGCTGGCCGCCTTCCTCTATACGGCCTGCGCGGCCCTGCGGCTGGCCCGGTTCAATACCAAGGTGGGCGTCGCCGACAAGCGCTTCTTCCAGGGGCTGCCGAGCCCGACGGCGGCGGCCGTGCTCATGGGCATGGTCTGGGTGCTGAACGACCTCGAGGTGGAAGGGGAGGCCCTGCGCTACGTGGCCCTGGCGGTCACCGTGATCGTGGGCCTGCTGATGGTGAGCAACATCAGCTACTACAGCTTCAAGGACATCGATTTCCGCAACAAGGTGCCGTTCATCGCCATGCTGCTGGTGGTGGTGGTCTTCGTGGTCGCCTCGCTGGACCCGCCCAAGATCCTGCTCGCGGCCTTCGGCATCTACACCCTCTCGGGGCCGGTACTGGCCGTGATCCGCTGGCGGCGCAAGCGTGAACGGGCGCAGGAGTCCTCCGAGGAGCCCGATGCCGGGGACGGCGGCTAGAAAATCCCGCCCCGATACTTGGCAAGGCCGGTTTCGGCCGTTATAGTGGATCCAACTGCAACTGATTATCGATTGACCAATCAATGCCCCATCCGATGTCACAGACTGCGTTCCCGCACACCGCCTCCGCCGGTGTCGCGCGTCTGTGCCTGTCCGATCTGTCCCTGCTTGTGCTGCGACTGCCGCTGTAGCGGCGTCCATCTGGCCTGGCGAGGCGAAACGCACCCATTCTTTATCTATTTCGGAGTCCTGCTGGCCAGGACGATCCGGTACACTATCCCGATTCAGACGATCCGCCCGGCGCGGGTCGAACGGAGAATGTGAACATGGCGGACAAAGACAAACTCATCATCTTCGATACCACCTTGCGCGACGGCGAGCAGAGCCCGGGCGCCTCCATGACCAAGGACGAAAAGGTGCGTATCGCCAAGGCCCTGGAAAAGATGCGCGTGGACGTGATCGAGGCCGGTTTCCCGATCGCCAGCCCCGGCGACTTCGAGGCCGTGCAGGCGGTGGCCCGCAGCATCAAGGACAGCACCGTGTGCGGGCTTTCCCGTGCGCTGGACAAGGACATCGACCGTGCCGGCGAGGCCCTGAAGGACGCCAACTCGGCGCGCATCCACACCTTCATCGCCACCTCGCCCATCCACATGCAGGCGAAGCTGCGCATGGAGCCCGACCAGGTGCTCGAGCAGGCCGTGCGCGCGGTGAAGCGTGCCCGCCAGCACACCGACAACGTCGAGTTCTCGGCCGAGGACGCGGGGCGCTCCGAGCTCGATTTCCTCTGCCGCGTGATCGAGGCGGTGATCGACGCGGGTGCCACCACCATCAACATCCCGGACACCGTGGGCTACAACATCCCGCAGCAGTTCGGCGAGCTCATCGGCAACCTCATGTCGCGCGTGCCGAACGCCGACAAGGCCGTGTTCTCCGTGCATTGTCACAACGACCTGGGCCTGGCCGTCTCCAACTCGCTCGCCGCCGTACTCAACGGGGCGCGCCAGGTGGAGTGCACCATCAACGGCCTGGGCGAGCGTGCCGGCAACGCCTCGCTGGAGGAGATCGTCATGGCCGTGCGCACGCGCCAGGACGTCTTCTCCTGCGACACCGACCTCGACACCACGCAGATCGTGCCCTGCTCGCGCCTGGTGTCCGGCATCACCGGCTTCCCGGTGCAGCCGAACAAGGCCATCGTCGGCGCCAATGCCTTTGCCCACGAGTCCGGCATCCACCAGGACGGCGTGCTCAAGTCGCGCGAGACCTACGAAATCATGCGTGCCGAGGACGTCGGCTGGAGCGCCAACCGCATCGTGCTCGGCAAGCACTCGGGCCGCAATGCCTTCCGCACCCGCTGCCAGGAGATCGGCATCGAGTTCGAGACGGAGGAAGAGCTCAACCTGGCCTTCTCCAAGTTCAAGGACCTGGCCGACAAGAAGCACGACATCTTCGACGAGGACCTGCAGGCACTCGTCAGCGAGGCCAGCACGGCGGTCGAGGACGAGTGCTACAAGCTGCTGGCCCTGCGCGTGTGCTCGGAGACCGGCGAGACGCCGGTGGCGGGCATCACGCTCAGCGTCGACGGCGAGGAGAAGGCCGGCGAGTGTGCCGGCAGCGGGCCGGTGGATGCGGCCTTCCGCGCCATCGAGGAGATTGTCTCCAGCGGCACCCAGCTGCAGCTCTACTCGGTGAACAACATCACCAGCGGCACCGATGCGCAGGGCGAGGTGACCGTGCGCCTGGAGAAGGCCGGGCGCATCGTCAACGGCCTGGGGGCGGATACCGACATCGTCATCGCCTCGGCCAAGGCCTATCTCAACGCGCTGAACAAGCTGGTGGACCAGACCCAGCGCGCCCATCCCCAGCGGGACGGCGTATAGGAACCGAGGGGCCGGCATGACCGGCCCCTCGCGTGTGCGAGACCCGACCATGCACGACGAACGACAACGCCGTTACCTGCAGGCCATGGGCATCCCGCTCTGGGTGCCGCGAGGTCCGTTGCCACGCGCGGCCACATCGGCGCAGGCCGTCACCGCACCGGTCCCGTCCCCGCCATCACCAGCGCAAGAACCGGAGCCGGTGGCGCCCGTCGCCCCGCCACTGGTCGAGGTGCCGCATGAGGCGGCATCACCGGCCGTGGCCATCGAACAGCTCGACTGGAATGGGCTGCGGGAACAGGTCGCCGCCTGCACACGCTGTGCGGAACTGGCCGCCAGTCGTACCCAGACCGTGTTCGGCGTCGGCAATCCGGATGCCGACTGGCTGGTGATCGGCGAGGCCCCGGGCGCCGAGGAGGACCGCCAGGGCGAGCCCTTCGTCGGTCGCGCCGGCAAGCTGCTCGATGCCATGCTCGCGGCCATCGCGCTGGACCGCCAGCAGGCCTATATCGCCAACGTCCTCAAGTGCCGTCCGCCGAACAACCGCGACCCGCGGCCCGAGGAGGCGGCCAACTGCCGGCCCTGGCTCGATCGCCAGATCGCGCTCATCCGGCCGAAGCTCATCCTCGTGGTCGGCCGGATCGCCGCACAGACCCTGCTCGGCACCGACGCGCCGCTCTCGCGCCTGCGCGGCCAGGTGCACCGCCTGCCAGGAGCGGACATCCCGGTGATCGTCACCTACCACCCGGCCTATCTGCTGCGCATGCCGAAGGACAAGCGCAAGGCCTGGGACGACCTCAAGCTGGCCTGTCGGGTGATGGCCGGCGAGGTCGGCTGAAGGGGGCGGGCGTGAACGCCGTCCGCGACCTGCCCAACCCGCTGCTGCGGCGCATGCGCACCGACGACCTGGACGCCGTGATGGCGATCGAGGTCCTTGCCTACCCCTATCCCTGGACGCGCGGCATCTTCCACGACTGCCTGCGCGTGGGCTATTCCTGCTGGGTGTACGAGGATCGTGGCACCCAGGCCCTCATGGCCTATGGCGTGATGACCTTTGCCGTGGACGAGTACCATGTCATGAACCTCACCGTGCGCCCGGAGCTGCAGGGGCAGGGGCTGGGCCGGCGCCTGCTGCGCGACCTGGTGGAGATGAGCCGGCTCGCCGGCGCCGCGCGGGTGCTGCTCGAGGTGCGCCCGAGCAACGAGAACGCGCTTGCGCTCTACCGCTCCGAGGGCTTCGCCGAGGTCGGCCGGCGCAAGAACTACTACCCCTCCGCGGCCGGACGCGAGGACGCCCTGGTGCTGATCCGTGAGCTGCTGCCCGCCGCGGATGCCTGATGCCGCCCGCGTGAATCCGGTATAATGCCGGACCGTTTCTTCCGACCCATACCCACACAGTCCTGTCCATGTCCGACTTTCTCGAGGAACTCGGCCGTCGTCGCACCTTCGCGATCATCTCGCACCCCGACGCCGGCAAGACCACCATCACCGAAAAACTGCTGCTCTACGGCGGTGCGATCCAGCTCGCCGGTACCGTCAAGGGCAGAAAGTCGGCGCGTCACGCGACCTCGGACTGGATGGCCATGGAAAAGGAGCGCGGTATCTCCGTCACCTCCTCGGTGATGCAGTTCCCGTACAAGGGACGCATCGTCAACCTGCTGGATACCCCGGGGCACGAGGACTTCTCGGAAGACACCTACCGCACGCTGACCGCCGTCGACTCGGCGCTGATGGTCATCGATGCCGCCAAGGGCGTCGAGGAGCGCACCATCAAGCTGATGGAGGTCTGTCGCCTGCGCACCACGCCGATCATGACCTTCATCAACAAGCTCGACCGCGAGGGCCGCGAGACCATCGAGCTGCTGGACGAGGTCGAGAACGTGCTCAACATCCGCTGTGCGCCGGTCACCTGGCCCATCGGCATGGGCAAGCGCTTCAAGGGCGTGTACCACCTGCATCGCAATGCCGTTCACCTGTTCAGTCCCGCGCACGGGGGCAAGGTGCAACAGGGCGAGGTCATCGAGGGCCTGGACAATCCGCGCCTGGACGAGCTGCTGGGTGACCAGGCGCGCGAGCTGCGCGACGAGATCGAGCTGGTGCAGGCGGCGAGCAACGAGTTCGATCACGCGGCCTACCTCGCCGGCGAACTCACGCCCGTGTTCTTCGGTTCGGCGATCAACAACTTCGGCGTCAGCGAGCTGCTGGACGACTTCGTCGAGTACGCCCCGGCGCCGCAGCCGCGCGAGACCACCACGCGCGTCGTCGAGCCCCAGGAGGAAAAGCTCACCGGCTTCATCTTCAAGGTGCAGGCCAACATGGACCCGCAGCATCGCGACCGCATCGCCTTCATGCGCATCTGTTCCGGCACCTTCACCAAGGGCATGAAGCTGCGCCAGGTGCGCATCGGCAAGGACGTCAAGATCAGCGACGCGCTGACCTTCATGGCCTCGGATCGCGAGCATGTCGATGAGGCCTTCCCGGGCGACATCCTCGGCCTGCACAACCACGGCACCATCCGCATCGGCGACACCTTCACCCAGGGCGAGGACCTGGCCTTCACCGGCATCCCCAACTTCGCGCCCGAGCTCTTCCGTCGCGCGCAGCTGCGTGACCCGCTCAAGATGAAGCAGCTGCAGAAGGGCCTGTCGCAGCTCTGCGAGGAGGGCGCCACCCAGCTGTTCCGTCCGCTCACCAACAACGACCTGATCCTCGGTGCGGTCGGTGTGCTGCAGTTCGACGTGGTCGCGCAGCGTCTCAAGGACGAGTACAACGTCGACTGCCAGTTCGAGGCCGTGAACGTGAACACCGCGCGCTGGGTGACCTCGGACGACAAGAAGCGGTTCGAGCAGTTCAAGGACAAGGCCGCCACCAACCTCGCCCTGGATCATGCCGGTGAACTCGTCTACATCGCGCCCACCCGCGTGAACCTGCAGATGGCCATCGAGAAGTGGCCGGAGATCGAGTTCCACGCGACCCGCGAGCACGGCGGCTGAGTGCAGCGTTCCGGGGGAATGCGCCACCCCTGATCGCGCCTTGCAGCGCTCCTACGGTTGCCTGTGTTCGGGGCCGGGCGGGAGTCCCGTCCGGCTGACTTTGCACCCGGTGCCCCGATGCGCGACCATGAGGCCGTTGGTCCCGTTGCCCCGAGGGGCAGAGGAGGGGAGTATGGCCAGGCGCATCGTCATCATCCAGGGGCATCCGGACCCGGACCCTTCGCATCTCGACCACGCGCTGGCAGCGGCGTATCGCGAGAGCGCGGAGGCGGCCGGCCACGAGGTGCGTGTGATCGAGGTGGGACGACTCGATTTTCCACTGCTGCGCAACAAGCAGGACTTCGACCACGGCGAGGCACCGCCGGCGATTATTGATGCACAGCAGCACATCGAGTGGGCCGAGCATCTGCTGGTCCTGCATCCGCTCTGGCTTGGCGACATGCCCGCGCTGCTCAAGGCCTTTCTCGAGCAGGTGTTCCGGCCGGGATTCGGTTTCGAGGGTGGGCGGCGCATGCGCCCACGGCTCAGGGGGCGCAGCGCGCGCGTGGTGATCACCATGGGCATGCCGGCCTTCATCTACCGCTGGTATTTCGGTGCCCATAGCCTGAAGCTGCTCAGGCGCCATATCCTGGGCTTTTGCGGCTTCGGGCCGGTACGCAGCACGCTGCTGGGGCTTGTTGACACCAGCGATGCCCGCCGGCAGCGTTGGCTGGAACGGATGCGGGCCCTCGGGCGTGCCGGGGCGTAGGGATCGGGATGGCCCGGGAGAAGACTGTACAACGCCAAACCAAGGGTAGGCACAGGCATGGTCCTCTGTGATCCCTGTGCCCCCTGTGGCCAAATGATCCAACTCACGACGGGATGCTGGAGGACGAATGCTCAAGCTTCGGGTGCTGTTCGGTCTGCTCGCGCTCTCGCTGTTCGCCAACGCCTATCTCTTTGCCCGTTCCCAGGCGGCTTTACCGGCGCCACGGCCGGCGGTGATGCTGATCGCCCCCGCCGACCTCGGTCTCACCCCCGACCAGGCCCTGGCGTTGGAATCGGTGCGCCGCTTCGCCGAGATCCGTGCCGCGCGCCGCGAGGAGCAGCGCGCGGTGCCCGAGGCGCGGTTGCGGCAGGCCCTGACCGATGCGACGGTCTCGGCACAGGCGCTGGACGAGGCCCTGGAAGAGATTGGCGCCATCGATGCCGAATACCGCTATCGTCTGGTGGGCGAGCTCATCCACTGGCGCGACGGCCTGAGCCCGGCGCAGCGCGGGCGGCTTGCGACCGAACTGGAGCAGCGGGGCCTGGGGGGCCTGATCTCACAGTGGCGTTGAGAGGATGGCCATGCAGAAGACCCTGGTGATCATCGGTATCGTCATCCTCCTCGCGGGCCTGCTCTGGCCCTGGCTCGGCAAGCTGCCCATCGGCCGCCTGCCGGGCGACATCGTCATCGAGCGACCGGGCTTCAAGGCGTATTTCCCGCTTGCCACCATGCTCCTCGCCAGTCTCGTGCTCTCGCTACTGCTGTGGCTGTTTCGCAAATGATGCATCACTCCATGGATCGGCGCCGCATGCTGGCCTGGACGCTCTACGACTGGGGCAATTCCGCCTTTGCCACCGTCGTCATGGCCGGTTTCTTCCCGCTGTTCTTCCGTTCCTACTGGAGCGCAGGACAGGACAGCGCACAGATCACCCTGCACCTGGGCATGGCCAATTCCATCGGCAGCCTGGTGATCGTGCTCAGCGCCCCCCTCCTCGGTGCGCTGGCCGACCAGGGCAGCTTCAAGAAACGCTTCCTGAGCCTCTTCGCCCTGCTCGGTATTGCCATGACGCTCGGTCTCTACTGGGTGGCACAGGGCGAGTGGCTGCTTGCCGCCATGCTCTATGCCGCCGCCAGCATCGGCTTCATGGGCGCGAACATCTTCTACGATGCACTGCTGGTCGACGTGGCCCCGCGTCACAAGTACGACTTCGTCTCCGGTCTGGGTTATGCCATGGGCTATCTCGGCGGCGGCCTCCTGTTCGCCTTCTGCGTCTACATGGTGCTCAATCCCGCCGACTTCGGTTTTGCGGACGATGCCGCGGCCGTACGCCTGTCCTTCCTGCTGGTGGGCATCTGGTGGCTGCTGTTCACGATGCCGCTGCTCTTCCTTGTGAAGGAGACGCCACACGCCACGCCGCGTGCGGGCATGGTCAAGGGGGGCTTTCGCCAGCTGATCGATACCTTCCACGAGGTGCGGCGTTATCGCGAGGTCTGGTGGTTCCTGCTGGCCTACTGGCTCTACATCGACGGTGTCGACACCATCGTGCGCATGGCGGCCGACTATGGCGCGGCGCTCGGATTCTCCACCGGTGACCTGATTCTCGCCCTGCTGATGATCCAGTTCATCGGTTTCCCCGCCGCCATCGCCTTCGGCAAGCTCGGCGAGCGTATCGGGCCGAAGACCGGCATCTACATCGGCCTGGCCGCCTATGCCGCGATCACGGTCTGGGGCGCGCTCATGACCGAGCTCTGGGAGTTCTTCGCCATTGCGGTTGGCGTCGGCCTGGTACAGGGTGGCGTGCAGTCGCTCAGCCGTTCGCTCTACGCGCGCCTCATTCCGCAGGACAAGGCCGCCGAGTTCTTCGGCTTCTACAACATGCTGGGCAAGTTCGCGGCCGTGGCGGGTCCTTTCCTCATGGGCATAGTCGGCGTGCTCACCGGCAGTCCGCGCATCGCCATCTTCTCCCTGCTTGTGTTCTTCATCCTCGGCGCGCTACTGTTGCTCAAGGTACCCGAACGCAAGGAGCAGACGTGATGAACGACGAGCGTCGCCAGGAATCGGTCGGTTTTCTCGGTACGCTGAAGAGCGTGCTGTCGGCCTTCTTCGGCGTGCAGAGCGAGTCCAACCGTGCGCGCGATTTCGAGAAGGGCAATCCCGTACATTTCATCGCCATCGCGCTCATCGCGACCGTCGGCTTCGTGCTGGTCATGTGGGGAATCGTGAGCGTGGTGCTGGGGCTGGCAACGGGGTAGCTGGCGTACCGGCTGCATCTCTTCACGCACGAGGCCCTCGCCCCTGTGCTCCGGTCCTGCGGATGCAGTGTCCCGCGTCCCCGCATGTCGTCCCGGTATATCTCCCAGCTTTTTCCCAGGCAGTTCCCGGCCGGGATCCGGTAGATGCCGTTCAGGCGTCTATACTCGGGCGTGCAGGGGCAGGCCATATTATATGTAAATGTTATATATGTTATAAATCCGCGAGGGGCATGCCCCGGGTACGCAATGCAGGGCCCAGGCAGCTGGGAGACGCATCGTGGGCCAAGGGGCACAGAAACCCGGGCCTGCGGAATCAAGGGAGGACGAGAAATGCATGAGGGACTCACCAAGGCGGCGGCGCGCAATATCTTCTATGGCGGTTCGCTGTTTTTCTTTCTGCTGTTCGTCGGCCTCACGGCGCACAGCCATCTCTATATCGTCAATACCTCCACGGACCGTGAGGGACTGACCGAGTCGGTACGGCATGGCAAGGAGGTCTGGGAGAAGAACAACTGCATCAACTGCCACACTATCCTCGGCGAGGGCGCCTATTTCGCCCCGGAGCTCGGCAATGTCTGGACCCGTTTCGGCGGCCGGGAGAATCCCGAGGCGGCCCGCGCCGCGATTGCGGGCTGGATGCGTGCCATGCCCACCGGCGCGCCGGGCCGGCGCCAGATGCCGTACTTCGATCTCAGCGACGAGGAGATGGATGCGCTGATCGATTTCCTGCAGTGGACCGACTCCATCGACACACAGAACTGGCCACCCCATCGTTCCGGCTGAGCGCTGCGGGCGATTGCATACGGTATTCACGATCCAAGGAGGACAGGACGTATGAAATATGAGACACAGCGGGTGGCTTACCCGTTCTTCATCGTGGCGATGGCGCTGTTCGCGGCCCAGGTCTCGTTCGGCCTGCTGAGTGGCGCCGTCTTCGTCTGGCCCAACTTCCTGGCCGAGGCCATGCCCTTCAACATCATGCGCACCAGCCATACCAACCTCCTGGTGGTGTGGCTGCTGATAGGCTTCATGGGCTGTACCTATTACCTGATGCCCGAGGAGGCCGAGCAGGAGATCTACAGCCCCCGGCTCGCCTACATCCAGCTGGCCATCTTCGCCTTTGCGGGGGCCGCGGCGCTGGTCGGCTACCAGTTCGGCATCCACGAGGGGCGCGAGTTTCTGGAGCAGCCCACCTGGGTGAAGGTGCTCATCACCCTTTCCTTCCTCATGTTCCTGTTCAACGCCAGCATGACCCTGCTCCGGGGGCGAAAGACGGCCATCAACATGGTGCTGATGCTCGGGCTCTGGCTGGCCGCCATCTTCTGGCTGTTCGCCTTCTACAACCCGGGCAACCTGTCGGTGGACAAGCTCTACTGGTGGTACATCGTGCACATCTGGGTGGAGGGGGTCTGGGAACTGATCATGGCCTCGCTGCTCGGCTACCTGCTCATCAAGATGACCGGGGTCGATCGCGAGGTGATCGAGAAGTGGCTTTACGTCATCGTGGGTCTGTCGCTGTTCACGGGGCTGCTGGGCACCGGCCACCATTATTACTGGATCGGCACGCCCGGCTACTGGCAGCCCATCGGCAACGTCTTCTCCACGCTGGAGGTGGTGCCGCTGTTCGCCATGGTGGTGTTCGCCTTCTACATGTTCTGGAAGGGCAGCCGCAACCATCCCAACAAGGCCGCCATGCTCTGGACGCTTGGGTGTGCCACCGTCGCCTTCTTCGGTGCCGGTGTCTGGGGCTTCATGCACACGCTCTCGTTCATCAACTACTACACCCACGGCACCCAGGTCACGGCGGCCCATGGACACCTGGCCTTTTACGGCGCCTACGTGATGCTGGTGCTGGCGATCGTCAGCTATGCCATGCCGCAGCTGCGTCGTGTCCAGCCCTACAATCAGGTGCTGAACATGTGGGCCTTCTGGATCACCACCTCGGCCATGGCCTTCATGACCTTCACCCTGACCTTCGCGGGCGTTGTGCAGACGCATCTGCAGCGCGTGATGGGCATGGGCTACATGGAGGTGCAGGAGCAGATCACCATGTTCTACATCATGCGCTTCGGTGCCGGGTCGGTGGTGGTGATCGGTGCGCTGCTGTTCATCTACGCGGTGTTCGGTCCCGCCCGTGAACAGGCGCCGGCCTATGCCAGTGAGGCATCCGTCACCGCGGACTGATCGCGGTCCGGGTCGCCGTTCCCCGCATGTCATCATGATCAGGAGTCGTCCATGCCGCTGAATGCAAGCCCTGCACCGACGGACCGCGAGCTGCCGTTCTACCAGCCCGTCGGCAGCGAGTGCGATCTCTTCGAGCGAGCCTACCGGCAGCGGCTGCCGCTGTTGCTCAAGGGCCCCACCGGCTGCGGCAAGACGCGCTTCGTGAGTCACATGGCGGTGCGCCTGGGACGCCCCCTGTTCACGGTCTCCTGCCACGATGACCTCACCGCCGCCGACCTCACCGGGCGCTATCTCCTCAAAGGCGGGGAGACCCGATGGGTGGACGGTCCGCTCACCCGGGCTGTGCGCGAGGGCGGCATCTGCTACCTGGACGAGGTGGTCGAGGCACGCAAGGACGTGACGGTGGTGCTGCATCCGCTCACCGATGACCGACGCCTGCTGCCGCTCGAACGCACGGGCGAGCTGCTGGAGGCGCCGGACGAGTTCATGCTGGTGGTCTCATACAACCCGGGTTACCAGCACATCCTCAAGTCTCTCAAACCGAGCACGCGCCAGCGCTTCGTGGCCACGAGCTTCTCCTTCCCCCCGCCCGGGCTGGAGCGCGACATCGTGGCCCGCGAGAGCGGTCTCGCGCAGGCGCAATGCGCCGCACTGGTCAACCTGGCCGTGCGGCTGCGGGCGATGAAGGGGCAGGACCTGGAGGAGGGCGTTTCCACGCGCCTGCTGGTCTACTGCGCCACGCTCATCGCCTCCGGCATGCCCATCCTCGAGGCGGCCCGCGTCACGCTGGTGGAGCCCCTGAGCGATGACGAGGACGTGCAGCAGGGGCTGCTCGAGGCCATCCACGCCACCTTCGGCTGAAGACAGACCGGCCGCACAGGCCGCGGGAGGTTCGGCACATGTTCCAGTTCCTCGAGGTCGAGGAATTCGTCGGTCGTTACTGGCACCGCTGGGCCACACGGGCCGCCAGCTACCCCCGCCATCCGGAGGCGGCGGTGTCGCTCGACACGCTGCGCCCCGTGCTGGGGGTGTTCTTTCGTGCCAGCGGCGGCGAGGCGGGACTGGCGGTGGAGGCCATCGCCGCCGGGGGCTCGGGCCATCGCCTCAGCCTGCGCCAGCGCCTCGGCCTGGACGAGGAGCACCTGGACCTCGCGCGCCGCGACGAGGAAAACCTGCTGCTGCCGCCGCAGATCGCGCTCTTTCCCGAGCGCCCCCTCAACCGTGATCTCTACTTCTGGCTGACCGCCTTCCTGGCGCTGGCCCGCCACCCCGGGCCCCAGGCCGACCCCCTGCGCCGGGACATCGCCTGGTTGCGCGAGGCCTTTCGCGCGCAGACGGCGGTGCTCGCGCAGTTCCCGGGGCTGCGCGAGCGCCATGCGCGCCTCCGCCAGGCCCTGCTGGCCATCCGCCCGCGACGCCGCCTGCCCAGGGCGGAGTCCATGGTGGAGACGGTCATCCGCGCCCTGCTCGGTGACGATGGCCCGTGCGCCGGGGAGGCCCGCGCGCTGCTCGATCTCGTGCGTGCGCCGGGCGAGGTCGTGCTGACGGCCTATCGCGTACCGCGGGACTACCGACCGCCGCTGCCCGTGCCCCTGTGGGGGCAGGTGACGACGCTCGGCACCGGTGAGGCCCGGGCACCCGAAGACGAGGGCGACGACGAGGGGGGCGACGCCCGGGCGGTCGATGGCGGCAGGCGCCAGGCGCAGCGCCGCCGGCAGGACCAGAGCGAGCGCGACGACCCGCTGGTGTTCAGCCGCTTCGAGAAGCTGCTGAGCCTCAGCGAGATGGTGAACCTCAACCGGCTGGTCGAGGACGAGGAGGACGAGGCGGCCCGGCGCGCCGCCGACCAGCTCGAGGAGATCGTCATCGGCCCGCACCAGCGGCGTGCCGCCACCCGCCTGCGGGTGGAGCTCGACCTGGCCCCGGATGCGGTCACGGGCGGGCGCCTCGCGGGGCGGTACCGCTACCCGGAGTGGAACCACCGCCGGCAGGCCTACCTGCCGGACCACTGCCTGGTGCTCACCGACCGGCAGGCGGAAGGGGAGGACTGGGTGCCCGACGAGGCCACGCGGCGGCGCATCCGGCGGGTGCGTCGCGAGTTCGAGGCCCTGCGTCCGCGCCGCGAACTGCTGCGCGCGCAGCTGGACGGCAACGAGCTGGATACCGATGCCCTGATCCGTGCCCGCTGCGACCTCGCCGCCACCGGCGAGTCCGGCGACCGGTTCTACCTGGCCACCCGCGCGCAGGCCCGCGACCTGGCCGTCTCCATCCTGGTGGACGTCTCGCTCTCCACCGACGCCTGGCTCGACGACCGCCGGGTGCTGGACGTGGAGAAGGAGGCGCTGCTGGTGCTGGGGCACGGGCTGGCGGGTTGCGGCGATGACTACGCCATCCACAGCTTCACCTCGCATCGCCGCCACCGGGTCTGGGTGAACACCCTCAAGGACTTCGAGGAGCCCATGGGCGAGCGGGTGACGCGCCGCATCGCGGCGCTGCAGCCCGGCCACTACACCCGCATGGGCCCGGCCATCCGTCACGTCACGGCCGGGCTGGCCGAGCGCCCCAACCGCCACCGCCTGCTGCTGGTGCTCACCGACGGCAAGCCCAACGACACGGACTACTACGAGGGGCGTTACGGGATCGAGGACACGCGCAAGGCGGTGCTGGAGGCGCGCCGGCAGGAGGTGCGCGTCTTCGGCGTGACCATCGACCGTGAGGCGCAGCAGTACATCCCGCATCTCTTCGGCCGCGGCGGCTACGCCATCGTCAACCGCCCCGAGCACCTGGCGCTGGCCCTGCCGGGCATCTACCGCCAGATCATCGGGCTCTGAGCGCATGGGTAGCACGCGCCCCGCCCTCGCCATCACTGCCGGCCTGCTCGTCGCCCTGGCGGTCATCGCACCGCTGGCCTGGCTCGTCCATACCCGGGACTGGGGCGTGACGCTGATCCTGCTGGCGCCGTTCGTCATCTACGGGCTCATGCGCCTGGGCCGCGCCCTGGCCGACTGGGCGGATACGCCGCCTCCCTCATCGGATCTGCCCATTCGTGGGCCTGACGAGCCGGATCGGGACGGGGCGGCCTAGGGACCGGTCGGTTCCCAGCCTCGCAGGATCGTCGTTGCCAGCTGTACCAGCTCCTCACGCCAGCCCGTGTGCCCCACCGGTATGCCGATCAAGGCCCAGCGGGCCGGCAGCGTGCCCAGGGCGTCCAGGAGGCGCAGCGTGGTGCCCACGCCGATGCCGTGGCTGCTGGCGTCCTGCCAGTGCACGAGTTCGTCGAGCGTGATGGGGCGGACCGCGTCTATCCTGCTATCCGGGGTGCTGTCCGGGGCGAGGGCGTCGAGCAGCAGGGCATGGCTTGCGGGGGCGAGCAGGGCGGGCAGTTCGGCGGCGGGATTGCCGGTGAGGCGGGTCTCGAGGTCGATCGATGCGCTGCCGGCGAGCGCGGCCGCGAGGTGACGGGCGGCTACCCAGCCCAGGGTGTCGGCGCCGAAGGGGGAGCCGATGCCGACCAGCGTCAGCCTCATGCCCCGTCGCGGCGGACGTTCACGCGCAGGAAGTGCGTGGCGCAGGAGATGCAGGGGTCGTAGTTGCGGATGACGGTCTCGGCATGCAGGCGGATGGCGTCGTCCGAGTGGTCGAGGCCGAAGGCCTGGATGGACCGGTGCAGGTCGTCCTCGATGCGGGCCTGGTTCTGCGCCGTGGGCGGCACGATGCGCGCGCTTTTCACCCGACCGTCCGCGTCGAAGTCGTAGCGGTGCCAGAGGATGCCGCGCGGCGCCTCGGTGACGCCGAAGCCCGTGCCCGCCCGCGGCGTGATCTCCTCGAAGGGCCGGTCGGGACGGCTGTAGCCCTCGAGCAGGCGGATCGCCTCCAGCAGGGCGTAATGGATCTCGATGGCGCGTGCGACGATGCTGTGGAACATGTTGCGGCTGGGAAACTGCACCGGCAGCTCGTCGAGCAGCGGCAGGGCCTGGGCGAGCTGCTCGCGGTTGAGGTTGACGCGCGCCAGCGGCCCGGTGAGATAGGGCTGGTCGTCGACATAGGAATACAGCGCCGTGGAATGCGGCACGTGGGCCTCGCGAAAATGCGTCTCGTAGTCCTCGGCGGCCAGCGACAGGCCGGTGTCGGTGATGACGCGCCCGGCGTAGATGCCGTACTCGTCCGGATGGTGCAGGGCGACGTTGATGAAGTCCTGGCGGTCGTCCGGGAAGTCCAGCGTGGCAGTCCAGCGCACCAGGTTCTCGGCATCGACCAGGGCCGCGCGCAGGGCCTGCAGCAGCGCGTCGGCCTCGGCATAGGAGGGCGCGTGGTGGAAGCCGCCGGGTCGGATGCCCACCGGGTGCACGGAGCGCCCGCCGAGGAAACGGATGAGCCGGTTGCCCAGCCCCTGCAGGTGCAGGCCGCGCTTCACCTCCTCGGGGAAGTCGCGCGCCATCTCGATGGCGCTGCCAAAACCCAGGAAGTCCGGCACGGCCAGCAGGTGTACGTGCAGGGCGTGGCTCTGGATCCATTCCCCGCAGTACATCAGGCGGCGCATCTCGCGCACCCAGGGGCCGGCCGCGTGACCGAAGGCCTGCTCGATGGCCTGGGCGGCGCTCATCTGGTAGGCCACCGGGCAGATGCCGCAGATGCGGGCGACGATGTCCGGGATCTCGTGGTGGTTGCGACCCTCGAGGAACTTCTCGAAGTAGCGCGGCGGCTCGAAGATGCGCAGCCTGAGCTCGCGGATCGCGCCGTCACGGATGTCGAGGTCCAGCGCGCCCTCGCCCTCGACGCGGGCGAGCACCGGGACGTTGATGGTGATGGGGCGGTTGACGTCCATGGCCTACTCGCTGCGGTGCTTGTTGCCGGCCACGCGAAAGGCCGGGGCGTGGCTGTTGATGAAGTGGAAGCGCCGCGTGACGTCACCCGGCTGCAGGCCCAGGGTGCCGAGCCGCTGGCCCAGGGCGTCGGTGTTGACCGTCTCGGCCGGGCCGTAGCAGGCGTAGCAGTCGCGGCCATAGCGCGGGCAGATCGCGCCGCAGCCGGTCTGCGTGACCGGGCCCATGCAGGGCATGCCCTTCGCCACCATCACGCACACGGCGTTCTGGCGCTTGCACTCCAGGCAGACCTTGTCGCGCGACTGCGTGGGCTGCACGCCATGCAGCAGGTCGTGCAGCACGCCCACCACCTGCGCGGTGTTCACCGGGCAGCCCCAGATCTCCAGGTCCACCTTCACGTGCTCGGCCACCGGCGTGGCGGTGTCCAGGCTGGCGACGTATTCGGGGCTCGCGTACACCGCCTGGCGCCACGCGTCCACGCCGTCGGCATAGAGGTTGCGCAGGGCCTGCAGGCCGCCGGAGGTGGCGCAGGCGCCGATGCTGATCAGGTAACCGCTGTGCGCGCGGATGTGTTCGAGACGCTCGCGCTCCTCGGGCGTGGAGACGCTGCCCTCGATGAAGGCGATGTCGGCGGGCGCATCCGGATCGACGGGGCCGGCCTCGGCGAAGTGCACGAACTCGACCAGCTCGCTCACCGCGAGCAGGGCCTCGCCGGCGTTGAGGAAGGCCAGCTGGCAGCCGTCGCAGGAGCTGAACTTGTGCACCGCGACCCGCGGCCGGCGGCCGGCGAAGCCCGAGTAGTCAAAGCCCATTCAGAACCCCCTCACGCCCAGCAGCGGGGCGAGCTCGGTGTAGTTGAACACGGGCCCGTCCTTGCAGACGAAGTGCGGGCCGAGCTGGCAGTGGCCGCAGTGGCCGACGCCGCAGTGCATGTTGCGCTCCATGCTGAGCCACAGGTTCCCGGCGGCCATGTCGCGGGCGAGCAGCGCCTCGGCGCAGGCCTGCATCATGCGCTCGGGGCCGCACATCATGGCGATGGCATTGTCGCGGTCGAACTGCGCGCGGTCGATGAGCTCGGTGACCAGGCCGACGTGGTAGGGCCAGCCCTGGCCGGCGATGTCGGCGGCGAGCAGGACCTGGGTGTCCGGCAGTTTCGCCCAGGCCATGTAGCGGTCGTGCCAGATGAGGTCGTCGGTGTGCTTCACGCCCTGCAGGATCACCAGTCGGCCGAAGCGTTCCCGGCGCCTCACCACGTAATTGATCACCGAGACCAGCGGGGCGCAGCCCAGGCCGCCGGTGATGAGCACCACGTCGTGGCCACAGGCCTGGTCCAGCGGCCAGCCTCGGCCGAAGGGCCCGCGGATGCCGACGCGCTGGCCGGCCCTGAGCTGCTCCAGGCCACGGGTGACGCGTCCCACGGCGCGGATGGTGTGGTCGAGCAGACTGTCGTCGTCCGGGTCGGAGACGATGGAGATGGGCACCTCGCCGATGCCCTGCAGGTAGACCATGTTGAACTGGCCGGGGACGAAGGCATAGGCAGCGTGCGCGGCCTGGTCGGTCATGCGCAGGCGCAGGGTGTAGATGCTCTCCGATTCCTGGATGCGCTCGACGATCTCGGCCTCGGCCGGCAGGCTGGGGTTGGGCATGGGCGCCTCAGTCATGGTCGCCTCCGGTGGCATGGATGCGCGCCACCTCCTCGGTGAGGTCGATGCCCACCGGGCACCAGGTGATGCAGCGCCCGCAGCCGGTGCAGCCCGAGCGGCCGTACTGGTCGTGCCAGCCGCCGAGTTTGTGCGTGAGCCACTGGCGATAGCGCAGGCGCGTGTCGCTGCGGATCACGATGCCGGCGAGGTAGCTGTGGCCCTCGGTGAAGCAGGAATCCCATTCGCGGTAATGCCGGCCCTGGTCGCCATCGAGTAGCGGCACGTCGTGTTCGGCATGGCAGAAGCAGGTGGGGCAGACCGAGGTACAGTTGCCGCAGCTCAGGCAGCGCGCCGCCACGTCGTCCCACTGCGGGTGATCGAGGTTGGCGAACAGCAGGTCGCGCAGGTTGCGCGAGGGCAGGGTGCGCGTCTGGCGTTCGCCGGCCGCCGCGACGGCGGCCTCTGCCTGCGCGACCTGCGTGCCGGAGGCCTCCGGGAGCGAGAGCGAGGCGAGCACGCTGGTGCCCGCCTCGCTGCCGGCAGCGACGAGATAGCCCGCATCCGTCTCGTGCAGCGCGAGGTCGAAGCCTGCCGTGCACAGCGGGCCATCACCCGTGGAGGCGCAGAAGCAGGTGGCGGCCGGTGCCGTGCAGTGCACGGCGACGATGAAGAGGTTCCGGCGGCGGGCGGCGTAGTAGGCGTCGGCATGCGCGCCTTGCAGAAAATGCTGGTCCTGCAGGTGCAGGGCGGCGAGGTCGCAGGCCCGCGCCCCGATCACGGCAACCTTCTCCCCGGCGGGCAGGGTGGCGGCAAACTGCAGGTGGCCATCGGCACCGATGCGGCTCTCCCACAGCGTCTCGCGCGGGGCGAAGGTGAGCGGCTTGATGGCCTGCGGGCCGTTGGCCCAGGCAAAGGCGCGGGAGGGATCGGCGTGTTGCAGGCGGTAGTGGCCGGGGGCCTGTTCGTCCTGCCAGCCCCAGGGCAGGTCGGCGGCCTGTCCCAGGGTGTCGAAGACGATGGCGCCGTCGCGCGGCTGTGGGCCGACGCAGCGATAGCCGTCCTCGCGCAGGGCGGTGAGCAGGGTGTCGAGTGCGTGGCTGGCGAGTACCCGTTGAGATGTCCCCATGCGCCCAAGCATAGCGCGAAATCGTGACGGGTGTTTGACCTGGGGCAGGCCCTGGTCGGAAAGAACGGTGGCCTCAGTGGGCCTCGAGCTTGCCCAGCTCCGCGACGATGCTGTTGAGCAGGGACTCACCCTGGGCCCCCATGCCCTTCGCCAGCCGGTCCACGTCGCGCTCGCCGTTCACCAGCCGGCGCATGATGCCGCCCAGGCGGGCCATGTCGCCGCCGGCGGCGGTCATCTGCTCGGCCATGTGGGAGAGCAGGCTCAGGGCCTCGGCATTGCCGCGCGCGGCCTGGTGGATCATGTGGGCGAGCCCGGGGGCGGCCATGGTGGGGTCGGCGCTCTGCGCGGGATCGGGCAGCGTGCCCGGGTCCTGCAGGCCGCGCAGGATGGCCTCGACGATGATGCTGTCTTCCTCGTCCAGGCCGCCCAACAGGGCCATGTCGCGGCTGCCGTCGAGGATCTTGCGGATGGCGGCCACCAGCGCCACCCAGCCGTTCTGCTCGGAGACGCGCAGCGGCTCGTCGAGCTGGTGTTTCAGTGCCGGGTTCTGCGCCGCCTGCACCACGCCGACGATGAGGGCGGCGTGGGCCTGGACGATCTGCTGGTCTCTTTCGGGCAGCTTGGCCATGGTGCGGGTCCTCCTACAGGGCGCGGATCTTCTCGCGCTGGGCCTCGAGCTGTTCGAGGGCCGTGCGCATCTCGGCCTGGCGGTCGCGCTCCTTCTGCACCACCTCGGCCGGGGCCTTGTCGGCGAAGTTGGGGTTGGCGAGCTTGGCCTCGGTCTTCTCCAGGTTGGACTGGATCTTGCCGATCTCCTTGTCCAGGCGCGCGAGCTCGGCGTCCTTGTCGACCAGGCCGGCCAGCGGGATGAGGATCTTCATCTTGCCGACCAGCGCGGTGGCCGATTCCGGCGCCTCGGCATCGGCGGCCAGCCACTCCACGCCCTCGGGCCTGGCGAGGAAGTTGATGAAGGGGGCGTTGGCCGTGAAGCGGGCCTTGTCGGCCTCGGTCCAGTCCTGCAGCAGCACCGGCAGCGGCTTGCCCGGCGGGATGTCCATCTCCGCGCGGATGCGGCGCATGCCGAGGATGAAGGTCTTCACCCACTCGATGTCCTGCATCGCCTGCGGATCGACCTTGCCTTCGTCCGCCTCGGGGTAGGGCTGCAGCTGGATGGTGTCCCCCCGGCTGCCGGCCAGCGGCGCGATCTGCTGCCAGATCTCCTCGGTGATGTACGGCATGATCGGGTGCATCAGGCGCAGCAGGGTCTCGAGCACGCGCACCAGGGTGCGGCGGGTGCCGCGCTGGGCCGCGGCCGGTGTGTGCTCGTCGAACAGCACCGGCTTGGAGAGTTCCAGGTACCAGTCGCAGTACTCGTGCCAGGTGAACTCGTAGAGCGCCTTGGCGGCCAGATCGAAGCGGTAGTGCTCGATGTGGTCGCGCACCTCGGCCTCGGTCTGTTGCAGCAGGCTCGTGATCCAGCGGTCGGCCAGCGACAGCTCGACCTCGCCCTCGATGCCGGTGGCCGCTCCCGACGTCCTGTCTCCCGTGGCACTTGTACCTCCCTGTACATCGTCCTTCCCTTCCGTCTGCATCAGCACGTAGCGCGCGGCGTTCCACAGCTTGTTGCAGAAGTTGCGGTAGCCCTCGATGCGGTTGAGGTCGAAGCGGATGTCGCGGCCGGTGGAGGCCAGCGAGGCGAAGGTGAAGCGCAGGGCGTCGGTGCCGAAGGCGGGGATGCCGTCGGGGAACTGCTTCTTCGTCGACTTGCGGATCTTGTCGGCCATCTGCGGCTGCATCAGCCCGCTGGTGCGCTTGGCGATCAGGTCGTCGAGCGCGATGCCGTCGATGAGATCGATGGGGTCGAGCACGTTGCCCTTGGACTTGGACATCTTCTGGCCCTCGGCGTCGCGCACCAGGCCGTGGACGTAGATCTCGTGGAAGGGCACGTCGTCCATGAACTTCAGGCCCATCATGATCATGCGGGCCACCCAGAAGAAGATAATGTCGAAGCCCGTGACCAGCACCGAGGTGGGGTAGAAGGCCTTGAGCTCGTCGGTGTTGTCCGGCCAGCCCAGGGTGGAGAAGGGCCAGAGCGCGGAGGAGAACCAGGTGTCGAGCACGTCCTCGTCCTGGGTGAGCACGACGTCGTCGGCAAGCCCGTACTTCGCGCGCGCCTCGGTCTCGTCGTGGGCAACGTAGACCTGGCCGTTCGCGTCGTACCAGGCCGGGATGCGGTGGCCCCACCAGAGCTGGCGGCTGATGCACCAGTCCTCGATGTTCTCCAGCCAGTTGTAGTAGGTCTTGTCCCAGTTCTCGGGCACGAACCTGATGCGCCCGCCGCGCACGGCGTCGATGGCCGGCCGGGTGATGGCCGCACGGCCGCCCGGGCGGCCGTCGTCCTGCTGCTCGCGTGTGAGGTCCACGAACCACTGGTCGGTGAGGTAGGGCTCGATCACCGCACCAGAGCGGTCGCCGCGTGGCACCATCAGCTTGTGGTCGACGACCTTCTCCAGCAGGCCCGCGGCCTCGAGGTCGGCGACGATCTGCCTGCGCGCGTCGTAGCGGTCGAGTCCGCGGTATGCCTCCGGCGCGTTGTCATTGATCTTCGCGTCAATGGTGAAGATGTTGATCTGCGGGAGGTCATGCCGCTGCCCGACCGCGTAGTCGTTGAAGTCGTGCGCGGGGGTGATCTTCACGCAGCCGGTGCCGAACTCGGGGTCGACGTAGTCATCGCCCACGATCGGGATCTCGCGGCCGGTGAGCGGCAGGCGGATCATCCGGCCGATGAGGGACTTGTAGCGTTCGTCCTCCGGGTGCACGGCCACCGCACTGTCGCCGAGCATGGTCTCTGGACGGGTGGTGGCGACCACCAGGTGCCCGGAGCCGTCGGCCAGCGGGTAGCGCATGTGCCACATGTGGCCGTTCTCCTCCTCGGAGACGACCTCCAGGTCGGAGATGGCGGTGTGCAGCACCGGGTCCCAGTTGACCAGGCGCTTGCCGCGGTAGATCAGGCCCTCCTCGTGCAGGCGCACGAAGACCTCGGTGACGGCGCGTGACAGGCCGGCGTCCATGGTGAAGCGTTCGCGGCTCCAGTCCAGCGAGGCGCCCATGCGGCGCAGCTGGCGGGTGATGTGGCCGCCCGATTCCTCCTTCCAGTCCCACACGCGATCCAGGAAGGCCTCGCGGCCGAGGTCGTGGCGCGTCTGGCCGGCGGCGGCGAGCTGGCGTTCCACCACCATCTGCGTGGCGATACCCGCGTGGTCGGTGCCCGCCTGCCACAGCGTGTTGTCGCCCTTCATGCGGTGGTAGCGGATCAGCGCGTCCATGATCGTGTCCTGGAACGCGTGGCCCATGTGCAGCGTGCCGGTGACGTTCGGCGGCGGGATCATGATGCAGTAGGGCTGGCCCTCGCCCTTGGGGGCGAAGTGACCGGCCTGTTCCCAGGTCTGGTACCAGTGCTGCTCGATGGCGTGCGGGTCGTAGGTCTTTTCCATGGATGCGGTCGCGTCAGCGGATCGAATACGGTGTGCCGGCCGGTGTGCCGTCCTGACGGACGCGCGACCGGGGCGCGTAAAGCGGGGAAGTATATCGCAAGCGGGCGGGCGGTTCAGGCCGGCGGTTCGTCGGCCGGGCCGGCGAGCTCCTCGTGCAGCGCGGCCATCACGCGGCCGACGATCTCGTCGCGGGCCTCGCGCAGCTGGCGGGAGAGGGCCTCGTCCACCAGGGCCTCGATGCGCGGCTCCAGGGCGCTGAGCAGGGCGGCGGCATCGATGTCTGCTGCCGGGCCGGAGGTCCCGCTGCGTTCCGGGGCCGCCGGGGAGGCGTCCTCGTACGCCATCCCCAGCCACGCCTCGGCCTCGCGCACGGCCTCGGCGAAGAAGTCGGCATCCTCCGGTTCGGCGGCCGGGGCGTCGGTGGCCGGCTCCGGCTCCAGCTGCATGTCCAGCTGGCCGTCGGTGGCGGGTGCCGGTCTCGGCCGGCTGTGGCTGCCGGGCTGCACCAGGTCGGTGAGGGTGGGGATGTCGGTGTCGCGGTCTCTGGCGGTCATGGGATCACCGGTCGAGTTCGTGGGTGGCGAGCGGGTAGCCCCGGTCGCGGTAGAAGCGGAAACGCTCGCGGCCGAGGCGGCGGGCCGCCTCGTCGCGGTCGATGATCTCGGCCACGCGCTCGAAGCGGCTGAAAAAGCCCGGCACCTCGGGGGCGAGGTTGATGAGCACCTCGCACTCGCCGGTCGGCTCCCAGCACTCGCTGAGGGTGACTGGACAGTCCGCGCCGGCCTCGGTCACGCGCTCGTGCGGCAGGAAGCTGCCGTCGCGAAAGGTCCACAGCAGCTCGTCGAGCATCACGGCCTCCTCGGCGGAGGCGGCGTGCAGGTGCACCCGATGTCCCATGCCCCAGGCCTTTTCCGCCAGCCGGCAGGCCGTGAGGTGGCGGCCTGCCCTGGCGTCATCGCCGAGGATGTAGAAGTCGACGCGGGTCATCGGCCGGTCAGTGCGCCCGTTTGAGCAGCCAGGACATGAGCAGCGGCACCGGCCGGCCGGTGGCGCCCTTGTCCTTGCCGGACTTCCAGGCCGTGCCGGCGATGTCCATGTGCGCCCAGTGGTACTTCTTTGCGAAACGCGAGAGGAAGCAGGCGGCGGTGATGCTGCCGGCCGGGCGACCGCCGATGTTGGCCATGTCGGCGAAGTTGCTGTCCAGCTGTTCCTGGTAGTCGTCCCACAGCGGCAGTTCCCAGGCCGGGTCCACCGCGTCCTTGCCGGCGGTCAGCAGGTCGTTCACCAGTGGGCTGTGGTTGCCGAGCACCGCCGAGGCGACGTGGCCCAGGGCGATGATGCAGGCACCGGTGAGGGTGGCGATGTCCACCACGGCGGCGGGGTGGTACTTCTCCACGGAGGTGAGGGCGTCGCAGAGTACCAGGCGGCCCTCGGCGTCGGTGTTGAGGATCTCCACGGTCTGGCCGGACATCGTGGTGACGATGTCGCCGGGCTTGCTGGCGCGACCGTCGGGCATGTTCTCGGCGGCGGCCACCACGCCGACGATGTTGATCGGCAACTGCAGTTCGCAGACGGCGGTGATCACGCCGAACACGCTGGCGGCACCGCCCATGTCGAACTTCATCTCGTCCATGGCCGCCCCCGGCTTGATGGAGATGCCACCGGTGTCGAAGGTGATGCCCTTGCCCACCAGCACCACCGGTCTGGCATTCTTGTCGCCGCCGCGATAGTCCATGGTGATGAGCTTGGCCGGCTGTTCGCTGCCCTTCGATACGGAGAGCAGGGCGCCCATGCCGAGCTTCTCCATGTCGGTCTCTTCCAGCACCTCGACCTTGAGCTTGCGGAAGGTCTTCTTCAGGCGCTGGGCCTCTTCCGCCAGGTAGGTCGGGGTGCAGATGTTGCCCGGCAGGTTGGCCAGGTCCTTTGCCCGCTTCATGCCGGCGGCGATGGCCATGCCCTCGCGGGCAGCCTGCTCGCCCTTCATCAGCTCGCGGCGGGTGGGTACGTTGAGTACGATCTTCTTCAGCGGCCGTTTGGCCTCGGGCTTCTTCTCGCTCTTGAGCTGGTCGAAGCGGTAGAGCGCATCCTCGGTGTGAATCACGGTCTGGCGGATCTTCCAGGCGCTGTCCGCGCCCTTGACCGCCAGCTCGGTGAGATAGGAGACGGCCTCGGTGGCGCCGCTGGCGTTGACGGCACGCACGGCCGCGACCGTGGCCTTCTGCAGGGCCTTTTCGTCGAATTCGCGCTCGCGGCCGCAGCCGACAACCAGCACGCGGTCACAGAGGGTGTTGGGCAAGTTGTAAAGCCACAGGGTCTGGCCGAGATCGCCCGTGAGGTCGCCGCGGCGCATCAGGGCGCCGATCATGCCCTCGCTGGCCTGGTCGATGGCCTTGGCGGCGGTGGACAGACGCTTGGACTGGAACACGCCGACGATGACACAGGCGCTGCGTTGTTTTTCGGGCGTGCCGCTCTTGATGGCAAATTCCATGGGGGTCTCCTGTTGATCGTGGCGAGGATCGCAGTGGCCGGCACCGGTATGCGGTCTTCCGGCCTGCGTCGATGCGTCCAATTCTAGGGAAAATCCCGGCGAGTTACACGCAAAGGCATGGATTCCGCCCGGGCATTTCCCGCTGGCAGCAGACTCGGCTGCTAGCCATGATCATCGTCGTCGCCGCTCCGGTCGCCAGCAGGCTTGCGTCCGGCGCGTATGTACACGAGTCGGGTGCCCGAGTAGAGGTCGTGTAGCGCCAGGCGATCGGCGCGAACCAGGCTGAGCAGGAAACCGCCACCCAGCAGTGCCCAGGAGACCAGTGCCCAGAGATAGCGCTTGAGCGCATCGCCCCAGCCCAGCCTGCCGCCGTCGAAGCGCTCCACGCGCACGCCCCAGGTCTTCATCCCCAGCGACTGGCCGCCATGGGTCCAGAACCAGCCGTAGAAGACGTACACCACTGCGAGCAGGTAGGCATAAAAGCCAAGACGCAGCAGGAGACTGCCTTCGTAGAAGGCCGGGCGCAGCGCCTGTGCATCGTCCATGGGGGGCGTGAGCAGGACCACGGGTGGGATGCTCGCGATGAAGACCAGGGCGGCAATCAACAACAGATCGTAAACAATGCAGAGCAGACGGCGTACCAGGCCCGCCGTCGGCAGGCTGTCGGTGCTGTGTAGAGTCATGTTTTCGGGAAAAGGCGCTTTATGGATAAAGGGATGCTTGTGTGTTAAATACAATACTGCAAGGGGGGGATTGATAACACAGACAAGCACAATAAATAAGAAAATTTTAATAAACCACTCGGAGGAAATTCCATGAGCGTAGTCTCGGAGCTGATGCACCTGCCCGGCGTCATTGCGGCAGGTGAGTATTCATATCGGGGGGATCGCTATTCCTATGAAGGCAAACTGGACGAGGAAATGGCGCGCATGGCGTCCATCATGTGCCGCGCCACCAGCATGGGGGTGCACATGGAGGGCGGCATACTCGGTGACTACTGCGAAAACTGCGGCCTGGTGCCCGTGAAGGGCTGGGCGGTGAAGGGGCCGCACTTCGCCGTCTGCGTCATGGCGAATGTGTTCTGTTTTCTCGACGCACAGGCCGGTTCATTGAACGAGGCGATGCGCACCCTGCAGCGCAACCTCGCGGATGCGCCGGATAACCTGATCTGAATAACAACAAGCCACATCACAACAACACAACAACACAAATCACCACTGATTCAGGATTGGAGGGAACATGGCTGATCTCGACAAACTCATGGGCCTGCCGGGTGCGATGGCGGCGTTCGAATATTCCGACAAGGGGGAGCTGGTCGCCAGCAAGATCGCTTCGGGGGCCGATCTCAACGAACAGGTACTGGACATGCTGAGTCATGTCTGCGTGGCCAATGTCTCGATTGCCACCATGCAGGCGCGCGGTTGGGAAGGGCTGACCGGCATGAAGGGCTTCTACCCGATCGGCGGCTTCACGCTGATGGGGGTGGACTGGTCTGCCGTGGCCCGCGGTACCCAGGGCGTGGTGCTGAAGAACAGCGACGCGGACTATCAGGCCGCCTACGACGCGCTGGCGTAACGGGGAGGTGGCATGATCAAACGAATGCTGGCATTGGACGGCGTGCAGGTCGTCGTGCATTTTCGCGATGACGGCCAGTTCGTCGAGGGCTATGGCGGGTTGCCGGAAGAGCACATGGTGCGGCTGGCCCGTTTCGCCCATGAATACAAGCGACTCACCCAGGGGAATGCCGATCAGCTTTCCATGTTCACGCAGCGCCGTGGCTGGACACCGCCAAAGGGCTGGATCGTGCATGGACAGGCCATGAGCGTGTGTAGTGTCGGCAACCTGGCATGTGTGATCGACCACACAGGCAATCTGAACGAAATCATGAAGGAACTCGAAGAAGCGTCGAGTTATTGATGTCGTCTCTTGTCATGAAAACGGGCCCGGTCAACCGGGCCCGTTTTTTTTACGCCTGGATAATTCACTGATTGTGTTTGAAAAAAAACTTTTAACACATATACTCGGGGTGAACTTCTTTTTGGGAGACAACCACCAATGGCTGGCGTAAAGAAGGCTGCAACGAAGAAAAAGGCTGCGCGTCGCGCGGCCGGTACCAAGAAGGCGAGCACGAAGAAGTCCACCACGAAAAAGACCGCTACCCGTCGCGCAGGCACGAAGAAGAAGGCGGTGCGCGCAACCACCACGAAGAAAAAGGCTGCGACGAAGAAGAAGGCCGCTGCCAAGAAAAAGGCCGGCGCACGCAAGGGTGGCGCCACCCGGGCACGTAATGCCGCTTCCCGCGAGCGCGCCGCCAAGCAGCGCGAGCTGGTGAAAAACCTGCGCGATACCGTCAAGGCGCTCAAGGCCGAGATGAAGGCGGTCAAGGACCAGGCAAAGGCCGAAGCGAAGCTGTTCAAGGAAGAACTCAATGGCGTCCTCAAGCGCGAACAGGAACTGCTCAAGTTGGGTGAGAAGAAGGCCGCCGAGATGATTCGTCACGGCGAACGCTGGGAAAAGAAACAGATCGCCAGAATCAAGAAGGCGGTCGGCAAGAAAAAGAGCCGTCGCAAGAAAAAGGCGGCATCCTGAGCGATCAGGCAGTAACGAAAAAGGCGGCCCGAACGGGCCGCCTTTTTCGTTGAGCCACAAAAAAATGGTGACAATCGTCTGCTGCTCAGAACAACCCGGCGAACGGAATCACCTCCACCCATTCCCCCGCCTCGACATCCCCCGACTCGCGCGGCAGCGCGATGAAGCAGTTGGCCCGGCTCATGGAGCTCAGCACATGCGAGCCCTGCAGGCCGGTGGTGTCGACGGCGAGCGTACCGTCGTCCGCCTGTGCGAGGATACCGCGCTGGTAGTCCTTGCGTCCCGGCCTTTTCTTCAGGCGGTTCTGTGTGCGTGCCTTCAGCATGAGTGGCGGAACTGGAATGGCACCGGCGCGCTTGAGCAGCGCCGGGCGTGCGAACAGGATGAAGGTGGCCATCACGGATACGGGATTGCCGGGCAGGCCGAAGAACACGGCCTCGCCCAGGCGGCCGAAGGCGAGCGGGCGGCCGGGTTTCATGGCGATCTTCCAGAAATCCACCTTGCCCAGCGCGTCGAGCGTCTGTTTCACGTAGTCGGCATCGCCCACCGAGACGCCGCCGGAGGTGATGACCACGTCGGCATGGGCTGCGGCCTCGGCGAAGGCGGCGCGCACGGCCGCGGGGTCATCCGGGATCACGCCCATGTCGCGGATGATGACCGGCAGGCGCTCGAGCAGGGCGTGCAGGGTATAGCGGTTGCTGTCGTAGATGTCGCCCTCGCCGAGCCTGCTGCCGATGCCCTTGAGTTCGTCGCCGGTGGAAAAGAAGGCCACCACCGGCCGGCGATGGACGTCGATCTCGGCGATACCGAAGGAGGCGAGCAGGCCGATGTCGGCGGCATTCAGCCGGCGGCCGGCCTCGAGTACCACCTCGCCGGCCTGCATGTCCTCGCCGGGATGGCGCACGTTGTCACCCGCCCGCTGCCCCGGCGCGAGGATGATGGTGTCGCCCTGGCGTTGCACGTTTTCCTGCATGACGACGGTGTCGGCCCCCGTGGGGACCACGGCGCCGGTCATGATGCGCACGGCCTGGCCGGCCGCGAGTTCGCCTGCAAAGGGTCTGCCGGCGAAGGACCCGCCGATCACGGCAAGTCGCGCCTCGCCCTCTGCCGGCAGGTCGGCGGATCTCACGGCATAGCCGTCCATCGCCGAGTTGCGGTGGGGCGGTACGTCGAAGGGGGCCGTCACATCGGTGGCGAGCACGCGGTCGAGCGCGGCACGCAGAAAGACGCGTTCGCGGCCGCTCACCGGCTCGACGATGCGGTCGATGAGTGCCTGTGCCTGTTCGACCGTGAGTGAATTCGGATCGTATTCGTCGCAGCCGTGGTTCATGCGGCAGGCCCTTTCCTGAGGTGGTTCATGATGAAGTCGGCCACGCCTGCCGGGTCGTTGATCGACAGCAGTGGCAGCCCGGTGTCGAGCATCTCCGGCGCGTCGGTGGCGATGGCGATGATGTCGCTGTCCGCCGGGTACAACAGCGGCTTGCCGACCTCGCGGCGATGCAGCTCGATCTTGGGGAAGGCCTCGTGCTTGAAGCCCTCGACCAGGATGAGGTCGGCCCGGTCCTGGTCGATGCGGGCGACGAGCTCGGCCAGTTGCGGCTCGCGCGGGCTGTCGAGATCGGTCATCAGCGCCCAGCGGACATCGGAGGTGATGAGCATCTGCGCCGCACCGGCCTTGCGCAGCTCGTAGCTGTCCTTGCCGGGCTGGTCCACGTCGAAGGCATGATGCGCGCGCTTGATCATGGCGATGCGCAGGCCCCGCTCCCGCAGCAGGGGGATGAGCTGCGTGAGCAGGGTGGTCTTGCCCGTGCCGCTGTAGGCGGCAAAGCCGAGCACCGGGATGCGGGCCTGGATGGGGCGATCAGTCATGTCCTGCGAGGTCCTGCGGCGTGTTGATGTTGGTGAAGACGTCCGGCTGGTCGGAAAAGTCTACCGTGACCGGTGCCTGTTCACGAACCCAGGCCTGCACCCGGCGCTCGCCGGCGTCGAGAAAACGGGTCAGCGAGGGGGCGATGCGGGTGCGCAGGAGCGCGAACAGCGGCTGCAGGCGTTCGCCATCCTGCGGCACGGCGAGGCCGGCGGCGGGGGTCGCTTCCAGTGCGGCAGAAAGGCGCGACGGCCAGTCCTGTGGCGGGTGCGGGCAGTCCACGGGCAGCAGGAGCAGCAGCGGCGTGGTCACGACAGCCAGTGCGGCCTCGATGCCGGCCAGCGGACCCGGGTAGTCGGCACGCGTGTCGGCCACCACCCGGCGACCGGTCTGGCCATAGATGTCGAGATGGCGGTTGGCGCTGATGAGGATCTCGTCGCAGCGGCCATCGAGATGGGCCAGGGCGATGTCGATCAGGCGCCGCCCGTCATAGACCACCAGGCCCTTGTCGCGGCCGCCCAGGCGGCTGCCTTGGCCACCGGTGAGGATCAGGGCTGTGAGGGCGTGGGTCGTCATCGGCTTGCGGTTGCGGTTGCGGTCTCGGGCCAGACGCGCGATGCTACCACAATCGCAGGGCCTGAAACGGGAGCGAGAAATGGGCAGAGGATGGCGCAGGCTGGTGTTTCTGACGCTGTTTGCCGTGGGCGGGCTGCTGGCCGTGCAGGCGCAGACGCCGCGCCCGGCCGTGGTGCTCGACATCAAGGGCGCGATCGGTCCGGCCACGGCCGACTACGTGGTGCGCGGGATCGAGCGCGCCGAGGAGCGCGACGCTGCGGTGGTGGTGCTGCGCATGGATACGCCCGGCGGTCTCGACACCTCCATGCGGCAGATGATCAAGGCCATCCTCGGCTCGCGCGTGCCCGTCGCGACCTACGTCTATCCCTCCGGCTCGCGCGCCGCCAGCGCCGGCACCTACATCCTCTACGCCAGTCACGTGGCGGCCATGGCGCCCGCCACCAATCTCGGTTCGGCCACGCCGGTGCAGATCGGTGGCATGCCTGGCATGCCCGAGGAGCCGAAGTCACCGGCAGGGCCCGCCTCCCCGGAGCAGTCGGGTGAGGAGGATAAGCCGGCGGCGGGGGAGGAGTCGAAGGCGCCGAAGCCGGGCGATGGCAGCACCGCCATGGAGCGCAAGGTCATCAACGACGCGGCCGCCTATATCCGCGGCCTGGCCGAGCGGCGTGGCCGCAATGCCGAATGGGCGGAGCGCGCGGTGCGCGAGGCGGTCAACCTCACCGCCGAGGAGGCAGCGGCCCAGAACGTGATCGACCTGGTGGCCGAGGACCTCAGCGACCTGCTGCAGCAGATGCACGGTCGTACGGTGAAGATGGAGATCGGCGGCATCACCCTGGATACCGCCAATGCACCGGTGGAATTCGTCGAGCCCGACTGGCGCTACGAACTGCTGTCCATCATCACCGATCCGAACATCGCCTACATCCTGATGATGATCGGCATCTATGGCCTGATCTTCGAGCTCTCCAACCCGGGTTACGTGCTGCCGGGTGTGGTCGGCGCCATCTGCCTGGTACTGGCGCTGTATGCCTTTCAGGTGCTGCCGATCAACTATGCCGGCCTGGCGCTCATCCTGCTGGGTATCATCTTCATGGTCGGCGAGGCCTTCATGCCCAGCTTTGGTGCGCTGGGGCTGGGTGGGGTGATCGCCTTTGCGGTCGGTTCCGTGATCTTGCTGGACGAGGAGAACCTGAGCGTGTCATTGCCTTTGATCGGGGGTACGGCGCTGCTGTCGGCGGTGTTTTTCCTTTGGGTTGCGGGTATGTTCATCCGCATGCGCCGGAAGAAGTACGTCAGCGGTGCAGAAGAGATGATCGGCGCGCAGGGCGAGGCGCTGGAGGACTTCGACAGGAGCGGGCACATCCGCGTGCACAGCGAACTGTGGACGGGCGTGAGCGAACAGCCCGTACGCAAGGGGCAGCGCGTCGAGGTGCTGTCCATGGATGGATTGAAACTGAACATCAAGGTGTTGGAGGACAACTGATATGGGAATCACGCTGCTGGTACCGCTGGCGATCATCGTCGGCTTTCTCTTTCTCTCCATCAAGATCGTGCCGGAGTACGAGCGCCTGGTGGTGTTCTTCCTCGGTCGCTTCCAGATCGTCAAGCAGCCGGGCCTGCGCATCGTCATTCCGGGCATTCAACAGATGGTGCGCGTGGACATGCGCGTCATCACCATGGACGTGCCCAGCCAGGACGTGATCTCGCGCGACAACGTCACGGTACGCGTGAACGCGGTGCTGTATTTCCGCGTGGTCGATCCCGAGCGCTCCATCATCCAGGTCGAGGACTACTATGCCGCCACCAGCCAGCTGGCGCAGACCACGCTGCGCTCGGTGCTGGGCCAGCACGAGCTGGACGAGATGCTGGCCGAGCGCGACAAGCTCAATGCCGACATCCAGGGCATTCTCGATTCGCAGACCGATGCCTGGGGCATCAAGGTGACCAACGTCGAGATCAAGCACGTGGACCTGGACGAAAGCATGATCCGCGCCATCGCCCGCCAGGCGGAGGCCGAGCGCGAACGCCGCGCCAAGGTGATCAACGCCGAGGGCGAATACCAGGCCTCCAAGCGCCTGCTGGCGGCCGCGGCCATCATCTCCAGGAACCCGCAGGCCCTGCAGCTGCGTTACCTGCAGACCATGGCCGACATGTCGAGCAAGAACTCGAGCACCGTGTTCTTCCCTCTGCCCTTCGACATGCTCAGGGCCTTCAGCGACAAGTTCACGCCGCCGAGCCCGCCGGACTTCCCGGAACTCGATGACGAGGACGACGACACCACCGCATGAGCCGCCCGGCCGAGTCGGTGGCGCCCTCCGCCTCGCGGCGCGCCATCGACCGTTTTCTCGATGCCATGTGGATGGAGCGGGGGCTGAGCGACAACACGCTCGCGGCCTACCGCAACGACCTCGCCGGCCTGGCCGGCTGGCTGGAGGGGCAGGGGAATGCACTGCTCGCCGCCGGCCGCGGCGATCTGCAGGGCTATCTGGCGCACCGCCTGCAGCAGGGTGCACGGCCGCGCTCCACCGCACGCCTGCTCTCCAGCCTGCGCCGTTTCTATCGCTGGTCCCTGCGCGAGGGGCTGGTGACCGCCGATCCCAGCGCCCAGATCGAATCCCCCCGGCTGGGCCGACCGCTGCCCGACACCCTCACCGAGGCCGATGTGGAGGCCCTGCTGGCCGCCCCCGATCTCGCCACCGACCTGGGACTGCGCGACCGCGCCATGCTGGAACTGCTCTATGCCACCGGCCTGCGCGTCTCCGAGCTGGTGGCGCTCAGGCTGGACCAGGTCAGCCTGCGCCAGGGTGTGCTGCGCGTGATGGGCAAGGGCAGCAAGGAGCGCCTGGTGCCCATGGGCGAGGAGGCCGTGGCGCGCATCGAGGACTACCTGCGCGGCGCACGCGGCGATCTCCTGAAGGGGGCGGGGGTCTCCGATGCGCTGTTCGTCACGCGCCGCGGTGGTGCCATGACGCGGCAGGCCTTCTGGTACCTGATCCGTCGCTACGCCGAACAGGCGGGCATACGCCGGCACCTCTCGCCGCATACCCTGCGCCACGCCTTTGCCACCCACCTGCTGAACCACGGTGCCGACCTGCGCGTGGTGCAGATGCTGCTCGGCCACAGTGACCTTTCCACCACGCAGATTTATACTCACGTCGCCCGCGCCCGGCTCAAGGACCTGCATGCGGCGCATCACCCGCGCGGCTGAGCCCGCGGGACGGCAACGGAATTTCCGCCGCCACCGGCGGTCACACCCACATCAAGCCCATTTCATACAGAGCCCTTTCCCGATGATTCGCACGCATGTATTCGGCGTCTTCGCCGCCGCCCTCATGGCCCTGGCCGTCACCACGCCCGTCCTGGCCGAGCCGGCCGACGCCGCCCAGGTCAAGGAGCTCGAGTCCACGCTCACCACCATGATGAAGGGCCGCAAGCCCGATGCCATCAGCGAGACCCCCATCCCCGGCCTGTATCAGGTGAGCTATGGCGTGGACGTCTTCTACATGACGGCCGACGCCCGCTACCTGGTCGACGGTGCGCTCATCGACCTGGCCAACCGCCACAACTACACCGAGACCGCCAAGGCCGCGGGTCGCAAGACCGCCATCGACGGGCTGGGTGACGCCGACATGCTCGTCTACCCGGCGAAGGACGAGAAGCACCGCATCACCGTGTTCACCGATATCGACTGCCCCTACTGCCAGATGCTGCACCGTGAGGTCGAGGCGCTGAACGCGGAGGGTGTCACCGTGCGCTACCTGCTGTTCCCGCGTGCCGGGCTCAACTCCGCCTCCTACCGCAAGGCCGTCAACGTCTGGTGCAGCGAGGACCGCAACGACGCCCTCAGCCGGGCCAAGGCCGGCGAGCCGGTGCCGGAGCAGATCTGCGACAACCCGGTGCGCGAGCACATGCAGCTCGGCGAGGCCATCGGCGTCAGCGGCACCCCGGCCATCGTGCTGGACAACGGCCAGCTGATCCCGGGCTACCGCCCGGCCAGGGAGCTGGTGCAGGTCCTGGAGCACCAGGCCGCGGCCAGATAGGCTTCCGTACGCTGCCAGCACAAGCCCCGCCCCGCGCGGGGCTTTTCGTTGGGGAACACGGCAGGGGCTTCGGGTTCTACACTTGAGAGGCGGTTTTCTGTCACCAGGAGGACATGACGATGCGTTTGCTCACCCTGATCTCCCTGCTGCTGCTCGGCGCCATGGCGCCACTCCAGGCCGCCGAGCGGCAGGCGGCGCCCGACTTCACGCTGGAGCCCGTCGCCGACGGTCTGGGTGTGCCCTGGGGCATGGTCTTCCTCGATGCCGACACGCTGCTCTTCACCGAGCGCGAGGGGCGCCTGGGACGCCTCGTGATCGGCAGCGGCGAGGTCACCTACCTCGACGGCCTGCCCGAGGTCTACGCCAACGGGCAGGGCGGGCTGCTCGACGTGGCGCTGGCGCCGGACTTCGCCGAGAGCCGCCAGCTCTACTTCACCTACAGCAAGCCCGTACGCGGCGAGGGGGCCACCGCCCTGGCCCGCGCGCGGCTCGACGGGAACCGCCTGCGCGACTGGCAGGACCTCATCGTCACCCGTTCCACCAGCGCACCACCCGCCACTTCGGCAGCCGCATCGCCTTCGATGGCAAGGGGCATGTCTTCTTCGGCATCGGCGACCGCGGTGTGCGCGACAACGGCCAGGACCTCACCACCCACGCCAGCTGCGTGCTGCGCCTGAACCTCGACGGCTCGGTCCCGCAGGACAACCCCTTCGTCGGTCGCCGCGATGCCCTGCCCGAGATCTGGAGCTACGGCCACCGCAACCCGCAGGGCCTGGTCTACGATGCCGGGCACGAGCGCCTCTGGCTCATCGAACACGGCCCGCGCGGCGGCGACGAGATCAACCTCGTCCAGCCCGGGCGCAACTACGGCTGGGCGGTGGTCTCTCACGGCCAGGAATACTGGGGACCGATGGACGTGGGCGAGGCGAAGTCAAAGCCCGGCATGGAAGACCCGGTGAAGCTCTACACCCCCTCCATCGCGCCTGGCAGCCTGCTGCTGTATTCCGGCAAGGCCTTCCCCGCCTGGGAGGGCAACCTGTTCTCCGGCGCACTCAAGCTGCGCCATCTCAACCGCGTGGAGCTCAACGACAACGGCGAGGCGGTGGGCGAAGAGCGCCTGCTGGAAGACCTCAACGCACGCATCCGCGCCCTGGCCGAGAGCCCCGAGGGCTGGATCTACCTCTCCACCGACAGCGGCGGGATCTACCGCCTGCGTCCCCGGGTGGAGTAAGGCGTGAAGCTCGTCTACCAGGCCGACCGCGAGGACGAGGCACGCGGCATCAAGCTGATGCTCGAGGCCAACGGCATCCCGGCCGCGTTGACGGGCGAGTTCATGTTCAGCGTGATGAGCGTCGGTATCCCGAAGGTGGTGGGCGTGTGGGTCTATCTCGATAGTCAGGCGGACGAGGCCGAGCGTCTGATCCAGGACCCCGAGTACGAGGTGACCCAGCCGGTAGACGTGGAAGATTTCTATCGCTTCAGCGACAGCAGCGAGGTCAAGGAGCGAGTGCTGTCCCAGATGCTCAAGGTCACGGTCATGGCCGTGGCTGGCTTGTTGCTGTTTATCTGGTTTCTTGCTGCTATGCTTTAATCTGCTTGTGTTCGGGATCTAGGGAGCGAGCCGATGCTGATATCCGAAGAATTTAACAAAATAAGAAGAAACACATTCTTGAAGTCGCTTCCGACTAAACTGTTGCGGACAGGATAAAGTCGTCACGGTAACATCGGCTGTCATCCAGTGCTATCTCTAGAGAATGTTGTTAAAGGGCTCTCGCCCGGTATGCTACGGTTGATGTGAGGGGGCGGTCTCTCTCGTGCTGTTGGCTATGTCTCGAGTTATGGCGAGCGCTTGTTAAATTCTGTGAAGAAACCATGCGTTGAAAAAATTTAGAGTCACTTCTTTGACTGAATATTTTTCGACAAGATCTTTTCGGTGCTTGTGCCTAGTGGGGCTTTGAGTATTAACGGTTTAGTAACCGTCGGATACATTGGTATGCATGAAAAAAACTTAAAAATAAGATCGCTTTCATTATCCGGTTACCGAAGTTTTGGTAGCGAGATACAAAGGTTTGAAAGGTTCGGAAAGATAAACTTGTTTATTGGAAGAAACAATTCTGGCAAATCAAATATTCTTCGATTTATCGTGAATCTATATCCGGCCTTGCCAGGTCGAAAGAATGTTTCCCTCGATGCTTTAGATCGTCACATCCCAGCAGGCGCGAACTTTACTGTTGGTTCGTCTATTTCTTTGGATAAAGATGAATCGGGAAATTATGTTGACGTTGTCGAGAATTCGATTTCGAAGTTGCCGGAGAATCGTCAGAGAGCAACAGAGGCTAGTTCTATACTAAAACTTTTAGTCGAAAAAGCCCGGATTGATGGATTAGAAGACGCTTGGTTCGACTATCAGGACGGCACTAGTGTTATTGGGGCTGACTGGTATCCGGTATTTAATGTATTGAGCGACCGAGAGATTGAAATGCTTTGGAGGGCGTTGACGAGAAGGAGTGGCGGTTCTAAAGATGCTCACTGGATACCTGAAACTGTTATGGCGCTCGCCCCTAGATTCCAACAGGTTAACGCGATAATCATACCTGCGATCCGCAAGGTGGGTGATAAAGGCTCAGAATCTGAGGAGTTTAGTGGCGAAGGAATTATTGAGCGACTGGTAAGGTTGCAGAACCCGGATGTTCACAACCAAGAGGATCGAGATAAGTTTAATAAGATCAATGAGTTTCTGAGGAGTGTTACAGATAATAAATCTGCGACGATAGAGATTCCGCATGAAAGAGATACGATCTTGGTTCACATGGACGGGAAGACCTTGCCTCTAGAATCTCTCGGCACTGGTATTCATGAGGTTATCATTCTCGCGTCTGCGGCGACGATTCTCAATGATGTGGTAATATGCATGGAGGAGCCGGAGCTTCATTTGAATCCGATTCTTCAGAAGAAGCTTGTGAGGTATCTGATTTCATCTACGACAAATCAATACTTTATTACGACACATTCGGCGGCGCTTATGGATGCGCCCGGATCAGAGGTTTATCACGTAAGTTTAGATAATGGATGTTCGGTTATAAGAAGAGTGACATCAGACCGTCATCGATCGAGTATTTGTGAAGACCTAGGTTACCACCCATCTGACTTGCTTCAATCAAATTGCATTGTCTGGGTCGAGGGTCCATCTGACCGAGTTTATTTGAATTACTGGCTGCATTCGAAGTCGCCTGAGTTAGTAGAGGGGATACACTACTCAATAATGTTTTACGGTGGCAAATTGGCTTCTCATTTAAGTGGTAACGACGTTGGTGAATTGGTGGACGAGTTTATCTCGTTGAGGCGCCTCAATCGCCGAGGAGTGATCGTTATTGATAGTGATAAGGCGGGTTCAGCATCAAAGATTAACGCAACAAAAAAACGATTAGTTGATGAGTTTAATGAGGGGCCGGGGTTTGCATGGGTTACGGCGGGAAGGGAAATAGAAAATTATCTATCGGTCGCGGAGGTGCAATCGGCTTTATCAAAAGTTGCGAGCAAATCGAAGCCGGTTTCCGGTTTCGGTAGGTATGATAATATGTTGGCGATTGAAAAAAGAAATGGGGAAATGGGCCAGGCGTCAAAGGTGGGTGTTGCAAAATACATTGTAGAGAACTATGAGTGTGACTGGAGTGTTCTCGATTTAGATGAGAGGGTCGATGCACTGGTGGCATTCATTAGGGAGTCGAATCCAGGAATGCACTTGGAATAGGTGTCAGCATGTCCGATACCGACCCTGCCAATTAAACCTCGGACTTAGAGTGCAATAAGTGAAGAACTTTGCATAGGGTAGTACACGGTCGACTGCTCCGCATTCAGTTCTTTGTCTTTTGGTTATTGCGCGTTACCAAATCTAAACGGCGATACCTAGGCAGATTATTCCTGGTTAAATGCCGCCCGGATACAGCGCAGGATCTCGTAGCTGTACTTCCCTTCCAGCGCGTCATGGATCGGCTTGAGCCGCTTGCCGCCCTCGTGCTGGTCGAAGACAAAGCGAATTCCCTCCAGCGTCTTGTCATCCAGCTTCACCACGTCCGACAGCGCCAGTAGCCCGTGTTCGATGGCCTCGGCCAGGTGGCCGTAGACGGTCGTGGGTCTGACGCCGCGCTCATGCGCGATGGTGTCGATGTCCATGCCGCTCTGGAAGAGGCGCAGGGTCTCGTCGGCGCTGTCGACCGGGTTGGCGTCTTCGCCGTCGAGGCCGGCGTATTCGTGCAGCACGTCCAGAAACGCCTCGCCGTAGGCGTCGAGCTTGCGGTCGCCGACGCCGGAGATCTGGCTCATCTGTGACAATGTGTCGGGACGGTTCTCGATGAACTCCATGAGCGTGGCGTCGTGGAAGATCATGTAGGGCGGCACGCCCTGTTCGTCGGCCAGTTCCTGGCGGCGCCTGCGCAGGGCCTCCCACAGCTTGCTTTCCGGCCGGTCGGTGTAGCGGCTGGCCTTCTCGCGCTTGCCCTGTCTGGCGGCGGCCGCGCGGCTGAGCTTGCGCAGCATGAGCCGGGTGTCGCCGCGCAGCACCGGGCGGGCCTCTGCGGTGAGGTGCAGGCCGCCGTGGCCCTCCACGTCCACGGCCAGCAGGCCGCGGGCGATGAGCTGGCGGTAGAGGTCGCGCCACTGGGCCTGGTTGAGCTCGGTGCCGACGCCGTAGGTGCTGACCTGGTCGTGGCCGAACTGCTTGATGCGCGCGTTCTCGCGGGCGAGCAGCACGTCGATGAGGTAGTTCACGCCGAAGCGCTGGCCGGTGCGGTGCACGCAGGACAGGGCCTTTTGCGCGGCGACGGTGGCGTCCCAGGTCTCGGGCGGGTTGAGGCAGTTGTCGCAGTTGCCGCAGGGTTGCGCCAGCGTCTCGCCGAAGTAGCGCAGCAGGGCCTGGCGGCGGCAGGTGGTGAGCTCGCAGAAGCCGAGCATGGCGTCGAGCTTGTGGCGTTCGACGCGCTTGAACTCCTCGCCGGCCTCGGAGCCTTCCTGCATCTGGCGCAGGGTGATCACGTCCTGCAGGCCGTAGACCATCCAGGCGTTGGAGGGCAGGCCGTCGCGGCCGGCGCGGCCGGTCTCCTGGTAATAGGCCTCGAGGCTCTTGGGCAGGTTGAGGTGGGCGACGAAGCGCACGTCGGGCTTGTCGATGCCCATGCCGAAGGCGATGGTGGCGACGATGATCACGCCTTCCTCGCGCAGGAAGCGTTCCTGGTGGTCGCGGCGGGCCTCGGCGCTGAGGCCGGCGTGATAGGGCAGGGCGTTGAGGCCCTGCTTGCTCAGCCAGGCGGCGATCTCGTCCACGCGCTTGCGCGACAGGCAGTAGACGATGCCGGCGTCGTTCGGGTGCTCGTCGCGGATGAAGCGCAGCAGGCGGTCGCGGGCGTTGCCGTGGTTCTCGCTGATGCTGTAGCGGATGTTCGGCCGGTCGAAGCTGCTGACGAACTGGCGGGCGTCCTCCAGGGCCAGGCGCTGGACGATCTCGCGGCGGGTGGGGGCATCGGCCGTGGCGGTGAGCGCGATGCGCGGCACCTGGGGGAAGCGCTCGTGCAGGATGGAGAGCTGGATGTACTCGGGGCGGAAGTCGTGGCCCCACTGCGAGACGCAGTGGGCCTCGTCGATGGCGAACAGCGCGATGTGCACCCGCTCCAGCAGCTCGAGCGTGCGCGAGAGCATCAGGCGCTCGGGGGCGACGTAGAGCAGGTCCAGTTCGCCGCGCTGCAGCTGCCTCTCGATCGTGCGCGCCTCCTCGGCGCTCAGGGAGGAGTTGAGAAAGGCCGCCTTCACGCCGTTCTGGCGCAGGGCGTCGACCTGGTCCTGCATGAGCGCGATCAGCGGGGAGACGACGATGCCGGTGCCCTCGCGCACCAGCGCGGGGATCTGGTAGCACAGCGACTTGCCGCCGCCGGTGGGCATGAGCACCAGGGCGTCGTTGCCCTGGATCAGGTGCTCGACGATGTCGCCCTGGGTGTGGCGGAAGGCATCGTAGCCGAAGACGCTGTGCAGGACCTCGCGGGCGCGGTCCGAAGACGGGGAGACTGGGGTCATCATGGGCTCGGGTGCTCCTTCACCGTCGGCGGCCGCCGTCCTGGCGGCCCCTTGTTTGTGGATTACGTGTGGGTGTTGCGGTCGATCGCTGCTGCCCGGGCTTCGGCGCGTTATGCGCCGGTCTTCACCTTCCAGTGTACGGTGCTGCCGGCCTGGAAGGGAACGATGGGCCGCCCGTTGGGCAGCGTGATCTCCTCCGGGATCTGCCAGTCCTCGCGCACCAGGGTGACGGTGCCCCGGTTGCGCGGCAGGCCGTAGAAGTCCGGGCCGTGGTGGCTGGCAAAGCCCTCGAGCCGGTCCAGCGCGCCGATCTCGTCGAAGACCTGGGCGTAGAGCTCCAGCGCGCTCCAGGCGCTGTAGCAGCCGGCGCAGCCGCAGGCCGATTCCTTCTTCGCCTTCTCGTGCGGCGCGGAGTCGGTGCCGAGGAAGAACCTGTTCGAGCCGGTGGCGACCACGTCGCGCAGGGCCTGCTGGTGGATGTTGCGCTTGAGCACGGGCAGGCAGAAGTTGTGCGGGCGGATGCCGCCGACCAGCATGTCGTTGCGGTTGAGCATGAGGTGCTGCGGCGTGATGGTGGCCGCGACGTTCTCGCCCGCGCCGCTCACGAATTCCACGGCGTCCTTGGTGGTGATGTGTTCGAGCACCACCTTGAGCGTCGGCATGTCGGCGACGAGCCGCTCGAGGTACTGCTCGATGAAGACCTTCTCGCGATCGAAGATGTCCACGGCGGGATCGGTGGACTCGCCGTGGATGAGGAACAGCAGCCCTTCCTCGGCCATGGCCGCCAGCACGTCGTAGGCGCCGCTGAGGTCCTTCACGCCGGCATCCGAGTGCGTGGTGGCGCCGGCCGGGTAGAGCTTGACCGCGACCACGCCGGCCTGTTTCGCCTTGCGGATCTCCTCGGGCGTGGTGTGCGGCGTGAGGTAGAGCGTCATCAGCGGCTCGAAGTCCGAGCCCGCCGGGCGCGCGTCGAGGATGCGCTGCCTGTAGGCCAGGGCCTGCTCGGCCGTCGCGATGGGCGGCACCAGGTTCGGCATGACGATGGCGCGGTGGAAGCAGCGCGCCGTGGCCGGCACCGTCTCGCCCAGCATGTCGCCGTCGCGCAGGTGGACGTGCCAGTCGTCCGGGGTGGTGAGGGTGATCTCGTTCATGCCTGCTCCTGCAGTGACGGCGGTGGGTTGGTGGTCGGTGACGGTGTCAGTACATCATCGCCGCCATCTTGCGGCGGTAGGTGGAGACCAGCTCGCCCTGGCCGCCCAGCATCTCGAACACGGAGAGCATGCCCTCGCGGCCGGCGTCGTTCTCGAACTTGCGGTCGCGCTTCATGATCTCCAGGTACTGCTCCAGCGCGCCCTCGAGCTGGTCGTCGGCGACCAGGCGCGCGGCGAGCTGCAGCCGGGCGTGGAGGTCGGCCGGGTCCTTCTCGATGGCCTGGCGCAGGCTGGCGGTGTCCGGGGCGTTCTCGGTGAGGCGGATGGCCTTGATGCGCTGCATCAGCGCCTTCACGTCCTCTTCCTGCTGGATGTTGAGCGGTACGGTGCGCATCAGCTCGTCGGCCTCGTCGGCGCGACCGGTCTGGGCGAGGATGCTGGCCAGGTCCACCTTGGCGCGCTCGACGCTGGGGTCGGCGGCGAGCAGGTCGCGCAGGACCTTCTCCGCGCCGGCGATGTCGCCCTCGCGGGCCAGGCGCAGGGCCTCGGCGCGGGTGAGGTCGGACTCGCGTACCACGTGGCGCTCGATGATCTCGCGGATGGCGGGCTCGGGCTGCACGCCCATGAACTCGTCGACCACGCGGCCTTCCCTGAAGACCTTCACCGTCGGCAGGCTGCGCACGCCGAAGCGGCCGGCCAGTTCCTGCTGCTCGTCGCTGTTCACCTTGGCCAGCAGCACCTTGCCGTCATATTCCTCGATGAGTCTGGCCAGCACCGGCATGAGCATCTGGCAGGGCTGGCACCAGCCGGCCCAGAAGTCGACCAGGACCGGTACCTGGTGGGAGTTCTGGAGGACGTAGGTGTCGAAGGTCTCGCTGGTGACATCGAAGATGTAACGGGAATCTGCCATCGGCCTGGGGCCTCCTGTGGATATGTTCGGTGATGGATCGGGGGGACCAATATAGGGATGCGGTCAGGCGCCTTCAAGGTCGACGCGTACCTGGCGGCCGGCATGGGTGAAGAGCAGACGGGCGTCGATGGCCTTCTCCGGCCACAGGCGGCGCAGGCCGTCGGCGTAGAGCCGCAGCTGTGGTGCGTAGTGCGCGGCCAGGGCGTCGCACTGCCCGGCGTCGACGCGGTGGGTCTTGTAGTCGACGACCACCACGCGGTCGTCGCCGATGAGCAGGCGGTCGATGAGGCCGTAGACGCGCCGGCCGTCGCGGGCGTAGAGGATGGGCAGCTCGTTGCGGGCCTCGATGCCCGCGGCGGGGCGGAAGACATCGGCGAAGGCCGGGTGGTCGAGCGCCGCCCGGGCCTCGCCGATCCAGGCCTCGAGTTCCTCGCGGCGTGCGGCCAGGGCGAGCTCGGCAGCGATGCGTGCGGCCAGCGTGCCGGCGTCGGGCGGGGCTGGGCCAGTGAGCAGTTCCAGGGCGCGGTGGATGGCCACGCCGCGGGCGAGGCCGTCCTCGTCCTCGGCCTCGACGAGCCCGCCGGTGCCGACCTGGCGGCTGGGCGCGATCTCGGCGGTGGTGGGCGGGGTGGCCAGTCGCCGGTCGAGGCCGGCCGGGACGGCGGGGCCCTCGGCGGCGGCCACGGGTGCGGCGGGGACCGGCGGCTCGCCGTGCTCCAGCACCCAGATGCCCTCCTCGTCGCGTGCGCCGAGGCCGTCGATGGCCTGCTCGATGGCGGCGTACCAGTGCGTCTCCCCGCCCTTGCCGCGCGCGTGGCCGCTCACGATCAGCAGCTGCCGGGCGCGGGTGAGGGCGACGTAGAGCAGGTTCGCGTCCTCGCGGGCGTCGCGCAGCTGTTTCTCGTCCAGCAGGGCGCGGACGGGCTCGGGCAGGTCGTCCTTGCGTCCCGGCAGGAGGAAGCGCGCCGGACGCTCGGCGTCGGCCGGCCAGTCGACCAGTGCCGCGTAGGTGCTGCGGCCGTTGGCCGTGGCCGTGCTGTCGGCCAGGATCACCACGGGGGCCTCCAGGCCCTTGGAGCCGTGCACGGTCATGATGCGCACGCGGGCATCAACGCCCTGGGCAGGCGGGGTGTCCGGGGCCTCGTTGGCGCCGGCGCGCAGCTGGCGCAGCCGGTCGAGGAACTTGATCAGGCTCGGGTAGCGCCCGGCATCCACCTCCAGGGCGAGTTCCAGGAAGCGGGAGAGGTTGGCCATGACCACGGGCCGCTGGTCCTCGGGCGTGGCGGCGCGATAGCGCGCCAGCACATCGCCCTCGGTATAGATGTGGTCCAGCAGGTCGTGGATGGGCAGGGCCCCGGCCAGGGGCTGCCAGGCCGCGAGACGGGTCTGTGCCGCACGGATCGCCGGCGAGGCGCCCGGGCCCTGCGCGAGCGTGGCCAGCCGGTCCAGCCAGTAGCGGCCCTCGGTGGTGGCCAGGGCGATGAGGTCGTCGTCGCTGGCGGCAAACAGCGGCGACTTCAGCACCTGCGCGAGGCGCAGGTTGTCGAAGGGCGTGACCAGCAGCTCCAGCAGGGCCAGCAGGTCCGGGATCTCCAGGGCCTCGAGCAGCCCGCCGCGTTCGCTGCCCAGGTAGGGGATGCCGGCCTCGCGCAGGGCGCGTTCCAGCTGGGCGCTGGCGGTGCGGTTGCGCAGCAGGATGAGGATGTCATCGAGGCGCAGCGGGCGGGCCTCCGCGCCGTGGCCCACCGGCAGGCCGCTGTCGAGCAGTGCGCGGATGCGCCGGGCGATGGCCTGGCCCTCGCGATAGGCGGTGTCGTCCTCGTACACGGGGCGCGGCTGTTCCAGCGGGTTGCGCAGCACCGGCGGGGACTCGCTCTCGGCGGGCTCGGGCCTGTCCATCCTCGGCACCAGCGGCAGCACCTCGACGCGGCCCCAGAGGTCGTGGTGATGGGTGTCGTGGGTCTGGAACCCGGCAAGCTGCGCGCCGAGCGGGGTGGCGTCGAACAGCCGGTTGACGAAGGCCATCACGGCCGGCGAGGAGCGCCAGGACTTGCTGAGCGGGACCTGGCGGCCGGCCAGGCGTTCTTCCAGCCAGCGCGAGGCCTCGGCCTGCAGCTCGGGCTGGGCGCGGCGAAAGCCGTAGATCGACTGCTTGGGGTCGCCCACCAGGAACACGCTGCGCGCCCGCTCCGGGTCGCCGGCGGCGATCTCCTCCAGCAGCGGCAGCAGCAGGCGCCACTGGGTGGGGTTGGTGTCCTGGAATTCGTCGATCAGCAGGTGATCGATGCGCTGGTCCAGCTTGTACTGCACCCAGGCGGCGTTGTCCGAGTGGTTGAGCAGGCGATAGGCCCGCCACTCCAGGTCGGCGAAGTCCAGCATGCGGCGCTCGCGCTTGATGCGCTGGTAGTGATCGAGATAGCACTGGCCGGCCCGGTACCAGGCGAGGTTCACGGCCAGGGCCTGCTGGCGGGCCAGGGCCTCGCGGCAGCGGGCGAGGTCGGCGCAGAATTCGGCGTGCAGGACGAGGAAGCGGTCCTCGCCGTCGGCCCCCATCTTTTTCGCCTGCGTGGCGCTGGGCTTGCGCACCCGCGGCTCGCCCCGGGCGGTGAGAAAGACGTTGCTGAGCGCCGCGTAGCGGTCCGCGCGCGAGCGCTCCTCGTGCAGCACCGTGGCGATGGTCTCGACGAACCCGAGGTTGGTCTGGGTGGGGTGTTTCTCCAGCAGCGCGCGGAATTCCGTCAGGCGCTGCAGGCCGGGCCCGTCGAGCAGTTCGGCCACGGGGTCGGCCTGCGGATCGGTATCGAGGAAGGCGCGCAGGCGGGCGTCGGCGAAGGCCAGCGGGTCGGCGGCGGTCTCGGTATAGGCCCACCAGTCGGCGCGGTAGGCGAGGAAGCTCTCCAGCGCGCCGCGCGTGTTGTCGATGCCGTTGAGCGCGTCGAACAGGACCTCCAGCCCCCGGGCGACCGGCGTCTCGGGGTCGCGGGTGGCGTCGGCGATCATGGCCTCGAAGGCCGCATCCCGCAGCTCGCCGGTGGTCTCGGCCAGCTCGAAGCCCGGTGGCACGTCGGCCTCCAGCGGGAAGCGGCGCAGCAGTTCCTGGCACAGGGCGTGGAAGGTGGTGGTGCGCACACCGCGTTCGGCATGCAGCAGCTGTTCGTAGAGGTGGCGGGCACGCCGGCGCGTGGCCGCGTCGGTGGCCTCGCCGATCCTGCCCAGGGCGGCGGCGAGCTGGTCGTCGTCCATGCCCGCCCAGCCCCGTACCCGGGCGAGCAGGCGTTCCTGCATCTCGCCGGCGGCCTTGCGGGTGAAGGTCACGGCCAGGATGCCGTCCGGGCGGGCGCCGGCCAGCAGCAGGCGCACCAGGCGGGTGACGAGCTGGTAGGTCTTGCCGGAGCCGGCCGAGGCGAAGACGGCGGCGTTGACGCCGGGGTCGGTGGGGTTGAGCGACATGGCCGTAGCTTACTAAGACCCCTCGTGGCAAAGCCACCACCAATATCCGCGCCCCCAGATGGCGGTTTTGTCACGGATCGGTTCGCGGGTGCTTGAAGGCGGCGGCGCATACCTCCCATAATGGGCCCCCAGATATTGGGCCTTCGAGACAACCATCCCCCTCATCTTGGGGTTTCCCGGAAGATTATGAGCCAAGCCTATAACGCCGCCGATATCGAGGTATTGAGCGGGCTGGAGCCGGTGCGCAAGCGTCCCGGCATGTACACCGACACCAGCCGCCCCAATCACCTCGCCCAGGAAGTGATCGACAACAGCGTCGACGAGGCCATCGCCGGCCACGCCAGCAAGGTGGGCGTGACGCTGTATCGCGACGGTTCGCTCGAGGTGGTGGACGACGGCCGCGGCATGCCGGTGGACCTGCACCCGCAGAAGAAGCTGCCCGGGGTGGAGGTGATCCTCACCACCCTGCACGCAGGCGGCAAGTTCTCGGACAAGAACTACCAGTTCTCCGGCGGCCTGCACGGGGTGGGCGTGTCGGTGGTCAACGCCCTGTCCAAGCGGCTGGAGATCGAGGTGCGCCGCGACGGCAAGCGCCACGCCATGGCCTTCGCCGGCGGCGCCAAGGCCAGCGACCTCACCGTGGTGGGCGAGGTGGGCAAGCGCAACACCGGCACCACGGTGCGCTTCTGGCCCGACGCCCAGTACTTCGACAGCATCAAGTTCTCGGTGCCGCGCCTGAAGCACGTGCTGCGCGCCAAGGCGGTGCTGTGCCCGGGCCTGCTGATCGAGTTCTTCGACGAACAGAGCGGCGAGCGCGAGACCTGGCAGTACGAGGACGGCCTGCGCGACTACCTGATGGAGGCCGTGCAGGGCTACGAGCTCTTGCCGGAGGAGCCCTTCATCGGTTCGCTGCACGGCGAGAAGGAGGCCGTGGACTGGGCCGTGGTATGGCTGCCGGAGGGCGGCGAGGGCGTGCAGGAGAGCTACGTCAACCTGATCCCCACCGCCCAGGGCGGCACGCACGTGAACGGCCTGCGCCAGGGCCTGACCGAGGCGGTGCGCGAGTTCTGCGAGTTCCGCAACCTGATCCCGCGCGGCGTGAAGCTCTCGCCCGAGGATGTGTGGGACCGCGTGAGCTACATCGTCTCGCTGAAGATGCAGGACCCGCAGTTCGCCGGCCAGACCAAGGAGCGGCTCTCCTCGCGCGAGTCGGCCGCCTTCGTCTCCGGGGTGGTGAAGGACGCCTTCAGCCTGTGGCTCAACCAGCACGCCGAGACCGGCGAGCGCCTGGCGCAGTTCGCCATCGGCAACGCCCAGCGCCGCCTGCGCGCCGGCAAGAAGGTGGTGCGCAAGAAGGTTACCCAGGGCCCGGCGCTGCCGGGCAAGCTGGCCGACTGTGCCGCGCAGGATCTGTCGCGCACCGAGCTGTTCCTGGTGGAGGGCGACTCGGCCGGCGGCTCGGCCAAGCAGGCGCGCGACCGCGAGTTCCAGGCCATCATGCCGCTGCGCGGCAAGATCCTGAACACCTGGGAGGTGGACCCGGACCAGATCCTCGCCTCGCAGGAGATCCACGACATCTCCGTGGCCATCGGCGTGGAGCCGGGCGCCGAGGACCTCAGCAAGCTGCGCTACGGCAAGATCTGCATCCTCGCCGACGCCGACTCCGACGGCCTGCACATCGCCACGCTGCTCTGCGCGCTGTTCGTGCGCCACTACCGCCCGCTGGTGACGGCCGGGCACATCTACGTGGCCATGCCGCCGCTGTTCCGTATCGACATCGGCAAGGACGTCTACTACGCCCTGGATGAGTCGGAGAAGGCCGGCGTGATCGACCGCATCAAGGCCGAAGGCAAGCGCGGCAAGATCACCGTCACCCGCTTCAAGGGCCTGGGCGAGATGAATCCGCTGCAGCTGCGCGAGACCACCATGGCGCCCGAGACGCGCCGGCTGGTGCAGCTCACGCTGGAGGCCGCCGACGACACCAACACGCTGCTGGACATGCTGCTGTCGAAGAAGCGCGCCTCCGACCGCAAGACCTGGCTGGAACAGAAGGGCGACCTCGCCGAGGTCTGAGCCACTACCACGAATCGATAGGCACCCATGAGCAACAACGCCGAAATCAACTACGAAGGCATCGAGCAGCTGCCGCTGGGCCGCTTCACCGAGAAGGCCTACCTCGACTACTCCATGTACGTGATCATGGACCGCGCCCTGCCGAACCTGGGCGACGGACTCAAGCCGGTGCAGCGGCGCATCGTCTATGCCATGTCCGAGCTCGGCCTGGCCGCCACCGCCAAGTACAAGAAGTCGGCGCGCACCGTGGGTGACGTGCTCGGCAAGTTCCACCCGCACGGCGACTCGGCCTGCTACGAGGCCATGGTGCTGATGGCCCAGCCCTTCTCCTACCGCTACCCGCTGGTGGACGGGCAGGGCAACTGGGGCTCGCCGGACGATCCCAAGTCCTTCGCCGCCATGCGTTACACCGAGTCGCGCCTGGCGCCGTATGCGGAGGTGCTGCTGCGCGAACTGGGGCAGGGCACGGTGGACTGGGTGCCGAACTTCGACGGCACCCTGGACGAGCCGGCCGTGCTGCCGGCCCGCCTGCCGAACGTGCTGCTCAATGGTTCCACCGGCATCGCCGTGGGCATGTCCACCGACATCCCGCCGCACAACCTGCGCGAGGTGGCCGCCGCCTGCATCCACCTGCTGGACAGCCCGAAGGCCACGGTCACCGAACTCTGCGAACACATCCAGGGGCCGGACTTTCCCACGGATGCCGAGCTCATCACGCCGCGCGCCGACATCCAGCGCATGTACGAGACCGGCAACGGCAGCCTGCGCATGCGCGCCCGTTTCGAGAAGGAAGAGGGCGACATCGTGATCACCGCGCTGCCCTATCAGGTCTCGGGTGCCAAGGTGCTGGAGCAGATCGCCCAGCAGATGCAGGCGAAGAAGCTGCCCATGGTCGAGGACCTGCGCGACGAGTCCGACCACGAGCACCCGACGCGGCTGGTGATCGTGCCGCGCTCCAACCGGATCGACGTCGAGGCCCTGATGGCGCACCTGTTCGCCACCACCGATCTCGAGCGCACCTACCGCGTCAACATGAACATGATCGGCATCAACGGCCGGCCGGCGGTGAAGGACCTGCGCACCCTGCTCAAGGAGTGGCTGAGTTTCCGCCTGCAGACGGTGCGCCGGCGCCTGGAATACCGCCTCGACAAGGTCAACGATCGCCTGCACCTGCTGGAAGGCCTGTTGATCGCCTTCCTCAACATCGACGAGGTCATCCACATCATCCGCACCGAGGACGAGCCCAAAGCGGTGCTGATGGAGCGCTTCGGCCTCACCGCCACCCAGGCCGACTACGTGCTCGACACCAAGCTGCGCCAGCTCGCGCGCCTGGAGGAGATGAAGATCCGCGCCGAGCAGGAGGAGCTCGCGAAGGAGCGCGACTGGCTGGAGAAGACGCTGGGTTCCGAGGCGCGGATGAAGACCCTGATCAAGAAGGAGCTGGCCGAGGACGCCGAGAAATACGGCGATGCGCGCCGCTCGCCCATCGTCGCGCGCGAGGCCGCCCAGGCCTTGGACGAGTCCGCCCTGGTACCCACCGAGCCCGTGACCGTGGTGATCTCGCAGAAGGGCTGGGTGCGTGCCGGCAAGGGCCACGAGCTCGATCCGGTCTCGCTCAGCTACAAGGCGGGCGACGGCTTCCAGCACGCCGCGCGCGGGCGTTCCAACCAGCTCGCGGTATTCATCGATTCCACCGGCCGCACCTACAGCCTGCCGGCCCATACGCTGCCCTCGGCGCGCAGCCAGGGCGAACCGCTCTCCGGGCGCCTCAACCCGCCGGACGGCGCGACCTTCATCGGCGTGGTGATGGGCCAGCCCGAGGACCTCTTCCTGCTGGCCACCGATTTCGGCTACGGCTTCGTCTGCAAGCTCGAGGACATGGTCACGCGCAACAAGGCCGGCAAGGCCACGCTCTCCGTGCCCAAGGGCGCGCGCGTGCTGCCACCGGTGAAGGTGCGCTCGCTGGAGGACGACTGGATCGTGGCCGTCACCTCCGAGGGCTACATGCTGGTCACGCATCTGGGCGAACTGCCGCAGATGCCGCGCGGCAAGGGCAACAAGATCATCAACGTGCCCGGGCCCAAGCTGAAGGCCCGCGAGGAGGTGGTGGTGGCCACCATCCTGGTGCAGGACGGGGAGGCCATCCGCGTGACCGCCGGCAGGAAGTTCAAGGTGATGAAGGGAGCCGAGGTGGACGAGTATGCCGGCGAGCGTGGCCGGCGCGGTACCAAGCTGCCGCGCGGCTTCCAGAAGGTGGATGCCCTGACGCTGGAGGAATGAACCGGCGGGGCCGGAAATCACGCCTGTGTGATTGAATTTTTCATCCTGGCCCCTATCTAATGGGTTCGGATATCAACCCGTATAGAGATTGGAACAATAACCTATGAAACGCATCTTTCTGTTTCTGGCTACCAACATCGCCATCCTCGTGGTGCTGTCGATCGTCCTGAACATCCTCGGTGTCGACAGCCTGCTGCAGGCGAATGGCGTCGACCTGAACATGCAGGCCGTACTCATCTTCGCGGCCGTGTTCGGCTTCGGCGGCTCGTTCATCTCCCTGGCCATGTCCAAGTGGATGGCCAAGCGCGCCATGGGCGTGCAGATCATCGAGCGGCCGGGCAATTCAAGCGAGCAGTGGCTGGTGGAGACGGTGCGTCGCCAGGCCCAGGCCGCCGGTATCGGCATGCCCGAGGTGGGCATCTTCAACTCCCCCGAGCCCAATGCCTTCGCCACGGGCGCGAGCAGGAACAACGCCCTGGTGGCGGTCAGCACGGGGCTTCTGCAGAACATGACGGCCGACGAGGTCGAGGCCGTACTCGGCCACGAGGTCGCGCACGTGGCCAACGGCGACATGGTGACCATGGCCCTGATCCAGGGCGTGATCAACACCTTCGTCATCGCCATCTCGCGCGTCATCGGTCACGTGGTCGACCGTGTCGTGTTCAAGACCGAGCAGGGCTATGGCCCGGCCTATTTCATCACCGTGATCGTCGCCGAGATCTTCCTCGCCGTGCTGGCCTCGATGATCGTCATGTGGTTCTCGCGCCAGCGCGAGTTCCGCGCCGACCGCGGTGGTGCCGACCTGGCCGGACGCGAGAAGATGGTCGCCGCGCTGCGCCGGCTGCAGCAGCGTGCCCATGGCGAGGACATGCCGGGGCAGCTCGCCGCCTTCGGCATCAGTGGCCGGGGCAAGCATGGCCTTGCCCGGCTGTTCATGAGTCACCCGCCGCTGGAGGAGCGCATTGCCGCACTCGAGCAGATGCGCTGATCGACCCGCACGGGTTCTGCAAAAAAACAGGCCGCGAATTCGCGGCCTGTTTTTTTGCTGCTGACTCCGGTCGGGGCTACATCGAGCTGAAGTCGTAATTGAGTTCCTCGCTCGGTGCCTGCAGGAAGGAGCCCTGGATGTAGTTCACGCCCATGCCCCACAGCACGGACAGGGCATTGGGGTCTTCCACGAACTGCGCGACGATGAGCTTGTTCATGGAATGGGCCGTGTCGGTGAGGTTCTTCACCGCATCCTGGTTTTCCTGGTTGCCCGTGATGTTCTGCATGAAGCCACGATCGATCTTGAGGTAGTCGGCGTTCACGTGCTTGAGCAGCTGGAAGGGATCCAGGCCCGCGCCGAATTCGTCCAGGGCGAAGGAGCACTTCAGCTGCTTGAGGCCATTGACGAATTCCTTGGCCTGCTTGAGGTAGTTGAGCAGCGTGTCTTCCTTCATCTCCAGCACCAGGCTCTCGGCCGGCAGGCGCGACTCCTTGAGCTTCTCGGCAATCCAGGGCAGGGCGCCCGGGTCCTGCAGCGAGCCGGCGGTGAGCTTGATGAAGAAGATGGTCTCCGGATGCGTCTTGCGACGCTCGGCGAGCTTCTTCAGGGCATTGATCAGCACCCAGCGGTCCAGGCCCTTGGCCATGTTGGTGCGCTCGGCACTGGGCAGGAACTCGCCCGGACTGACGGGGTTGCCCTCCTTGTCCAGCAGGCGCAGATAGACCTCGTAACGCTCGCCCGGGTCGCCATGCAGGCTGACGATGGGCTGGTAGAGCAGGCGCAGGCGGTTGTCCTTGAGGGCGTCGCGGATGACCTCGCTCCATTGCTCGTCGAGCTGCTTCTGCGTCATCTCGCCGGCCTTGGGCTGGTAGATGACGAACTTGCCACCATCGCCCTGGGCCGCCTCGCCGCGGGCCGATTCGCTGCGCGCGATCAGCTCGTTGGGGTCGGGCGTGTTCTCGTCGATGATGGCCGCGCCCGAGCTGATGGTGCAGGTGATGGACTTGCCCTCGACCTCGTAGATGCTGTCGGTGATCGCCTTGAGCAGCTTGCCCATGTAGGCGGTAAGCTCGGCCTTCTCCCAGTGCTTGGTGAGGATGGCGAAGTTGGGGCCGTCCATGCGGGCCACCAGGTCGCCTTCGTCCGCATTCTGGTCCAGGGTCTTGCCCACGTCGGCGATCACGAGGTCGCTGCCGGAGACGCCGACGATGCCCTTGATGTCGTCGAACTTGTCGATGACGATCTGCACCAGCGCGGTATTGCCCTGGCCCTGGCTGGCGACGCCGACCCGCGTGGTCAGCTGCTCGATGAAATGCTGGCGGTTGTAGAGGCCAGTGAGCAGGTCGCGCTGGCTCAGGTAGTTGAGCTGTTGCTCGAGTTCCTTGGCGTTGGCCTGGTCGCGGATCAGGATCTGCGTGCAGGGTTCGCCATCGATGGAGGCGGGGCTGAACTCGATGCTGGCCTTGAATTCCTTGTCGTTGGTGTCGCGCAGGGTGATGTCCAGCTCCTGCTTCTGTTCCTTGCCCTTGGCGTAGTTGCGCAGGAACTCCTTCATCTTGTTCTGGTCGGCCGGTGCGACCATGTCCATGATGGGCGTGCCTTCCACGTCATCGATCCCGGCGTAGCCGAAGAGTTCCAGGTAGGACTCGTTGGCGAAGATGTGCATGCCTTCGTGCACGTAGGCAATGGCGTCGCGCGAGCTCTGCAGCAGGGTCTTGCAACGGCGGTCGGTCTCGCGCAGGGCGGTTTCCAGCTGCTTGAGCTGGCGCCACTGCGACTGGCAGGTGGCGGTACGGGAGACCACCAGCTTGAGATGTTCGGGCTGGCCCTTCTGTACCAGGTCTGCGGCGCCGAGCTGCATGCAGTCGATCACGTCGGCCGGGCCATCGGTGACGGCCACCACGGGGGCGTTGCGACCGGCGTCGCGGATGCCGGCAATGGTCTGCTCCAGCGTGAGGCCGCCGACCTTGAGCGAGCAGATGACGATGTCCGGCGCCTGTTTCTTGAGCGTCGCCTCCAGCTCATCGGGCGTAACGGCACGGTCCGCCCTGACGGCGAAGCCGGCGCTCTTGATCGAGCTGATGATCATTTCGGCATCGTTGAGGTTGTCCTCGACGATGATGAGGCGCAGTACGTTATCCATCCGTTGCGTGTCGTCGCTTGTCGCGTTTCTTGTGGTGTCCGGCTCGGTCTGCCGTATCCGGCTGCCGGTGGGCGAGGCCCCGATTGTCAACGTTGCGCAGCGTCATGGCAAGCGGCGGGGTTCCCGAATCAGAGGTTTGCCCACAGTGAATCGAAGCCGTTGTCCGTTTCGGACCTGTGCGGGGTTTCGTCCTTGATCGGCTGGTACTGGTATTGCGCGAAGCTGCTGGAGTGCTCGTCCAGGCGGGTGAGCTGGAGCTTGAGCTGCTGGTTGAAAAGCTTCACCAGCAGCTGGTCGCCCACCTGGAACCTGCCGGCCGGCAGGATGACCGTGGGTTCCAGGTGTATGGTCTTGATGCCGGGCAACAGGAAGGCGTCGATGGGGAAGCTGTCGGACACCAGGCGGTTCTTGATGCGCTGGATCTCCAGCAGCAGGGTGCGCGGGCCGAGAAGCTGCACACCGATCTCCAGCCCCAGGTCTTCCTGGAATTGCATCCAGCGAATCACCCCCAGCCGCCACTGGTAACTGCCGTCGCGGTTCTCGCGTACGCCCACGAGTTCCCCGACCTGGGCACGGGAAGGCTGCTCGCCCTCCCACAGCAGGCCGAAGCCGCCGGCACTGGCATTGGTGACGCGCCAGCTCTCCCAGCTGGGGGCCTTCGGGCGTTCCATGCGCTTGCGCTCCTGCTCGCGCTTGTGCTCGAGGTAGGCCTCGCTGATGACATTGCCCTGGGCCACGCTGTCCCAGACATTGAGCTCCTCGTTCCCGGTCGCTGCGCGCTCATCGTCAGGCAGGCGCTGCAGCGAGAGCTCGTCCAGCAGGGGCTCGCGACGCGGCGCGGCATTGGCCCCCGGCGGGGTCTCCAGGTCCTCGCGGATGGCGTTGTGGATGTTGGCAAGGCCCAGGGCGATCTGTGCCTGGTCGTCCTTTTCCGCGCGGCTGAAACGCCGCTGGCTGGTCTCGCTCAGGGTGTTGAGCAGGCGCCGGGTGAGGTCGAAGCCGAGCTCGGAGCGCTGGATGATGGAGGCTGTGGGGTCGAAGTCGCCCTTTTGCAGGGTATTGCGCAGCGACTTGACCGCCTGCGTGACGTCGATGCCACGGATGGCGCCACTCGCGGGGATCTCGGCGATGGCCGCGTAGACCGGCGGCTCGTCCACCTCGAGGTTGACGACGTAGGCCCCGCCGTTGGCATCCGGCGAGGGTGTGCGCACGATCTCGCCATCGCTGCTGTGGACCTCGAAATAGGCCTCTATACGGTCGGCCTCGCCCTGGCGCAGGCTTTGCGGGCGCGCCAGTGCCAGCAGGCAGGCGTGCTTGTAGGCATCCGCGATGCTGGACTTGCTGCGCTGGCGCAGCAGGGGGTCCTTGATCTGCTTGCCGAGCAGGTCCTGCTGTTCGGCGATCGCGTAGAGGCCATGGATGTCGCGCCATACGCCGCCGGGTTCCGGGGCATAGACGCGGGCGGCGTTGAAGAGCACCTGCTCCAGGTAGCGCAGCGAGCGGTGGATGGCCAGCGGCAGCTTGCCGCCCCACAGCCGGTGCCGATAGACCGTGGCGTCGACCACGCAGGCCTTGTAGCCGTTGGCCAGCTCCATGAGGATGGTCTGGGTGAGGGTGACGATCTTGCGGCTCTTGGCGGGCAGGGGCAGGGAGCGGGAGACCATGTGCTTGCCCAGATAGTCGAGCACCATGGCGGTGGTCGGGGCCATCAGCTCCATGATCTCCAGGCGCGTGCCGGCGGAGACCTTGAGCCGGTTGAGTTCGCTCAGGCCGGTATAGAACAGGCGGGTGGTCTCCCCCATGTTGACCAGCGGGAGCTCCTTCAGCCACTGCCGCACCCGGCGCGGACGGGTCGGAAAGCTCCCCGGTGTGGGGGCTTCCTGTCTGGGAACCTGGATCTGCATGCCCGGTTGTTATGCTTCTTTTATGGTTTTCTGGTGGCGATCTCCCTGAAGCTTAAGGGGAAAACCGCCGTTTTGTATAGTCCGCGGCCAGTCCGGGCCGTCAGGCGATGGGGTGTTTGCCGGGCTCGCCGGCGATCTCGCGCACGAGACGTGGCACCAGGTAGCCCGGCAGGCGGGCGCGCAGGCCGTCGATCAGGACGCGTGCCTCGGCCTCGGTGACATCGAAGTGGGCGGCGCCCTGCACCCGGTCCAGCAGGTGCAGGTAGTAGGGCTGGACCCCGTGATCGAACAGGGCCTCGCTGAGCCCGGCCTGGGCCGCCACGCTGTCGTTCACGTCCCGCAGCAGTACCGCCTGGTTGAGCAGCAGCACGCCGCCTGCGCGCAGCCCTGCCAGGGCCTGGCCGACGGCGGCATCGAACTCGTTGGCGTGGTTGGCGTGGACGACCATCACCGGCCGCAGGCGGTTCCCGCCCAGAAGGTCGAGCAGCCCCGCATCGATACGCGCGGGCAGCACCACGGGCAGGCGGGTGTGGATGCGCAGCCGCCGGAGATGGGGGATGTCCGCCAGTGCCGCGAGCAGCCGGGCCAGGCGTGCGTTGCTGAGCACCAGTGGGTCGCCGCCGGAGAGGATGATCTCCGTCACCGAGGGATCGCGGTGCAGGTAGTCGATGGCGCCCTGCCAGTCCTCGCGCGCCGGGTTGGCCTCGCCGTAGGGGAAGTGGCGACGGAAGCAGTAGCGGCAGTGCACCGCGCAGGCCCCGGTGGTCACCAGCAGGGCCCGGCCGTGGTACTTGTGCAGCAGGCCCGGCGTGGTCATGGCATCGAGGTCGCCCACCGGGTCGCTGAGGTAGCCGGGCCGTGGCACCAGCTCGTCGGCCAGGGGCAGCACCTGACGCAGCAGGGGGTCGGCGGCATCCCCCCGCCGCATGCGGTCCACGTAGCCCTGCGGCACGCGCAGGCGGAAGTCCCGCCCGGCCTCGCGCGCCGGTGCCAGCAGGGTCCCGGGCAGGTCGAGCTGGCGCAGCAGCTCGGCCGGGTCGGTAATGGCCTCGGCCAGTTCCTGTTGCCAGCTGAGGGGGTATCTCGCGGGAGCCGGTGGGTTTGTCATATAATTCGCGACTTTGTCGTACGACCCAAACCAAAGACGGCGCCACGCGCCGCAGTCGAGGGAACCATGGCCAGTTACAGCACCAACGAATTTCGCGGCGGACTCAAGATCATGCTCGACGGCGATCCCTACAACATCGTCGAGAACGAGTTCGTGAAGCCGGGCAAGGGCCAGGCCTTCAACCGCGTCAGGATCCGCAACCTCAAGACGGGTCGCGTGATCGAGCGCACCTTCAAGTCCGGCGAGTCCGTGGAGGCCGCCGACGTCGTCGATACCGACATGCAGTACCTGTATTCCGACGGCGAGTTCTGGCATTTCATGGTACCAGATACCTTCGAGCAGTACGCCGCCGGCGAGGCCGCCGTGGCCGATGCCAAGCAGTGGCTAAAGGAGCAGGACACCTGCATCGTCACCCTGTGGAACAACGTCCCGCTGTCCGTGGCCCCGCCCAACTTCATCGAGGCGCGCATCGTCGAGACCGATCCGGGCCTGCGTGGCGATACCGCCACCGGCGGCACCAAGCCGGCCACCCTGGAGACTGGCGCCGTGGTCAAGGTGCCGCTGTTCATCGAAGAGGGCGAGATCATCAAGGTCGATACCCGCAGCGGCGACTACGTCTCGCGCGTCAAGGAATGAGCGACTGGGCACCCAGCGCCTCGCTGGACATGCTCCGGAACCGGGCCCGGATGCTTCACGGCATCCGGGCCTTTTTCGATGTGCGCGGCGTGATGGAGGTGAGCCCGCCGTTGCTGTCGGCGGCGGCCGTCACCGACCCGCAGATCGAGAGCGTCCAGGCCCGCGTCTGCGGCGAGACGCGTTATCTGCACACCTCGCCAGAGTTCGCCATGAAGCGGCTGCTGGCCGCCGGCAGCGGGGACATCTATTACCTGGGGCCGGTGTTCCGCGACGGCGAGCGCGGGCGGCGGCATGCCACCGAGTTCACCATGCTGGAGTGGTACCGGCCGGGCTTCGACCTGGAGGCGCTGATGACCGAGGTCGAGACCCTGCTGCTGCCGCTCGCGTACCCGCACCGGCCCCTGCAGCCGGCCATGCGTCTGAGCTACCGCGAGGCCTTCCTGCGTTACGCCGGCATCGATCCCTTTGCCGCCAGCGACGAGGCACTGGCGGCCGTGGCGCGCGAGCGGGGACTGGACGTTGCCGGCGAGATGGGGCGCGACGACTGGCTGGATCTGCTGATCAGCACCGCGGTCGCCCCGCAGTTTCCCGTCGACCGCCTGACCTTCGTCCATGACTACCCGGCCTCGCAGGCGGCCCTGGCCCGTGTGGTCGACGGCCCCTGCGGTGCCGTGGCCCGACGCTTCGAGGCCTACCTGGGCGAACTCGAACTGGCGAACGGCTTTCACGAACTGGCCGTGGCCGGGGAGCAGCGCGCGCGTTTCGAGGCCGACCTGGCGCGCCGGCAGGCGCGGGGCCAGGCCGCCGTGCCGGTGGACGAGCAGCTGCTCGCCGCGCTCGCGGCCGGGCTGCCGGACTGTGCCGGGGTGTCCGTGGGGATCGACAGGCTGCTGATGGCGGTGTGTGGTGTTGCGGATATCTCGGCGGTGCAGTGTTTCTGTGAGGCCAGGGCCTGACGCTTGCTCGCCTTGACCCTTCGGGCCGGATGCGCAGCCCCTGCCGGCCTGGCGCTACCCGCCCACCGGCCCGAA
>JABURS010000020.1 GCA_014762505.1 Chromatiales bacterium
GGTAATCCCCCCATTTCTAAAGGCACCCAGAAGTAGACTCAGGCCACCATGGCCAACTTCTGCTTAGGGGTGATGCCTCCCAAGGCCATGTTTGGCCGTTCGTTGTTATAAGTCCAAAGCCAGCGCGTCGCAAATTCCTGCACCTGCTCAATCGACTCAAACAGGTACTGCGCCAGCCAGTCATACCGTACCGTTCGGTTATAGCGCTCGATATAGGCATTCTGCTGCGGCTTCCCTGGCTGGATGTATTCAAGCCGGATTCCTCGCTTCAAAGCCCATGCCGACAAGGCACCACTGATGTACTCCGGGCCGTTGTCGCAGCGCAGCGCCTTGGGTTGACCGCGCCATTCGATGACCTGATCCAGCGCCCGGATAACCCGTTCGGAGGGCAGCGATAGATCGACCTCGATCGTCAGGCCTTCGCGATTAAAGTCATCCAGCACGTTGAACAGGCGATAGCTGCGGCCGTCTTCGAGCTGGTCGTGCATGAAGTCCATTGACCAGCATTCGTTGATCGCCTGAGGCTCTGCAAGTGGCTCCGGCTTTTCCCGGACAATCCGTTTCTTCGGCTTGATCCGCAGGTTCAGCTCCAACTCGCGATATATCCGGTAAACCCGCTTGTGATTCCAGCGGTAGCCCTTGACGTTTCGCAGAAACAGAAAGCACAGACCGAACCCCCAGTTGCGCTGGTTCGCGGTCAACCGGATCAGCCAGTCGGCAATCTCCGCATTCTCATCGCTCAGCAGCGGCTGATACCGGTAACAGGTCTCGCTGATGCCATAGGCCTCGCAGGCCAGCCGGATGCTGATGCTCCGTTCCGTGACAGCCTCCCTCGCCAGCGTGCGCCGCAAGGAAGGCTTCACCACTTTTTTTCGAGGGCTTCCTTGCGCAGCTCGGACTTCAGCCGTTCCTCGGCATACATCTTCTTGAGCCGGCGGTTCTCGTCCTCCAGCTCCTTCAGGCGCGCCATCAACGACGCATCCATGCCACCATACTTGGCCCGCCACTTGTAGAAGCTGGCGCTGCTCATGCCATGCTCACGACACAGCTCCGGTACCGGCACCCCGGACTCGGCTTGCTTGAGGATCGCCAGGATCTGGCTGTCCGAAAAACGTGACTTTTTCATGCAGAATCTCCTTCGTCATAGGTTACGAGAAAATTCTACTTTTGAGCACCGTTAGTTTTCGGGGGGATTACC
>JABURS010000021.1 GCA_014762505.1 Chromatiales bacterium
AGATGTTTATAAGGGACAGGCCTCCTGGTGCCAGTCGGCCAGGGCGGCGCCCGTGCCGCGCAGGATGATCACCTGCGGGAAATACAGCTGTTCCTCGAAGGCGGCGAGCAGGGCGGCGTGGGCCGCGGGCGCCTGGTTGATGCCTTCGGCGGCCTGCTTGAGCGTGCGTTCGGCGGCATCGAGGTAGCGCGTTTCGCCGAGGAGATGGCCGAGGCGGCCGAGTGCCTGGGCGGCGACGCCGTTGCCGGCAGGGGTGGCCTCGTCGGCCAGCGTCTTGGGGCGCTGGATCAGCGTCTCGTGGTCGTCGGCGGTGAACCAGAAGCCGCCGTGTTCGCGGTCCTCGTAATGGGCGAGCAGCACCTCGGCGAGTTGTTGCGCGAAGGCGAGGTGGTCGCTGTCCCAGCGGGTCTGCAGCAGCTCGAGGATGCCGTCGAGCAGGAAGGCGTAGTCGTCGAGGTAGGCGGCGAGGTGCGCCTTGCCGTTCTTGCAGGTGGCGAGCAGGCGGCCGTCCTGCCAGAGCGTGCCGCGGATGAATTCGAGCGCGCGCACGGCGGAGTCGGCCCAGGCCGGCTCGTCGAGATGGCGCGCGGCGGCGGCCATGCCCTTGATCATGAGTCCGTTCCAGCTGGTGAGGATCTTCTCGTCGCGGCCCGGGCGGATGCGCCGTTCGCGCTCCTCGAATAATGCCTTGCGGGCCCGTTCGATGGCGGCCTCCACCTCGTCCTGCGCTATCGACAGGCGCCTTGCGAGGTCGGCGGTGTCCTCGTAGACGTGCAGATGCCACTGGCCCTCGAAGTTGGGCGCACGGTCGAGGCCCCAGTGGGCGGCGACGATGGGCCAGTCGGCCTCGTCGACCAGGGCCTTCACCGCCGCCGGCGTCCAGACGTAGAACCTGCCCTCGTGTCCCTCGGAGTCGGCATCGAGGGTGGAGTAGTAGCCGCCCTCGGGCGACTGCATCTCGCGCATCACCCATTCGGCGGTGCTGCGCGCGGTGCGCGCGAACAGCGTTTCGCCGGTGGCGGCATACGCCTCGCTGTAGAGGGCGAGCAGCGGGCCGTTGTCGTACAGCATCTTCTCGAAGTGCGGGATCATCCAGTAGTCGTCGACCGAATAGCGGCAGAAACCGCCGCCGAGCTGGTCGTAGACGCCACCCTGGGCCATGCGCGTGAGGGTGAAGCGCAGCATGTCGAGGGCCTGGCGGTCCTCGTTGCCGGCGAGCCTGGTGCCGGCCCAGTGACGCAGCAGCCGTTCGAGCATGGTGGGGTGGGGGAATTTCGGTGCGGTGCCGAAGCCACCGTGGCTTGCATCGAAACTCTTGCCGATTTCGGCACGGGCCAGGTCGAAGGCGGCCGAATTCAGTCGATCCCCGGCCGGTTTGCTCGCGTAGATGCGCCCGAGGACCTCGCGCATCGAGTCGTTCTGGGTACGGATCTCGTCGAGTTTCTCCGCGTGGAATTCGTCCACGCGCTCGAGGATCTCCCTGAAGCTCGGCAGGCCGTAACGCGGCTCCTTCGGGAAATAGGTGCCGCCGAAGAAGGGCAGCTGGTCGCCCGGCGTGAGGAACATGGTCAGCGGCCAGCCGCCGGCGCGCTGGGTGAGCAGGGAGTGGGCCACCTGGTAGAGCTTGTCGAGGTCGGGGCGTTCCTCGCGGTCGACCTTGATGTTGACGAACAGCCGGTTCATGAGCGCCGCCGTGACCTCGTCCTCGAAGGACTCGTGGGCCATGACGTGGCACCAGTGGCAGGCCGAGTAGCCGATGGACAGCAGGATGGGCCTGTCCTCGCGCCGCGCCTTCTCCAGCGCCTCCTCGCCCCAGGGATACCAGTCCACCGGGTTGTCGGCGTGTTGCTGCAGGTAGGGGCTGGTCTCGTCGGCCAGGCGGTTGCGGTGGGTCATGCGGACTCCCTCGATGCGTGTTGCGCCGACTATAGCCAACCCGCCGCCGGCTTGTCTTTTTCCCGCAGCCCGGGTGCGGGCTAAGCCGCCCGATGGGTTATGCTATGCGCCCGACCGATCTGCCTGGAGACCCGCATGAGCCTCGAGTACGCGCCGCTGCGTCTGAAGAAGAACGAGGAGCGCCGCCTGCGCGCCGGGCACCTGTGGGTGTTCAGCAACGAGGTGGACGTGGCCGTGACGCCGCTCACCGCCCTGGCCCCGGGCCAGCCGGTGGAGATCCAGGATGCGCGCGGGCGCGCCCTCGGCACCGGCTACGCCAACCCGAACTCGCTGATCTGCGCGCGGCTGGTGAGCCGCGATGCCAGGCATCCCTTCGACGGCTCCTATATCGTGCACCGCCTCAAGGTGGCCCTGTCGCTGCGCGAGCGCCTCTATGCCGAGCCCTTCTACCGGCTGGTCTACGGCGAGGGCGACGGCCTGCCGGGGCTGGTGGTCGACCGCTTCGATGACGTCTATGCCGTGCAGATCACCACGGCCGGCATGGAGGCGCGTCTGGACGACGTGCTGGCCGCGCTGGACAAGGTGCTCAAGCCGCGCGCCGTGCTGCTGCGCAACGACGGGGCGATACGCAAGCTCGAGGGCCTGGAGCTCTACGTGCGCGCGGGGCTGGGCGAGGTGCCGGACGAGATCACGGTGCCGGAATACGGGGCGCAGCTCAGCGCGCCGCTGGCCGGGGGGCAGAAGACGGGCTGGTATTACGACCAGCGCGACAACCGCGCCCAGCTCGCGCGTTACGTGCAGGGTGCGCGCGTACTGGACGTGTTCAGCTACGTCGGCGGCTGGGGCATCCAGGCCGTGCGCGCGGGGGCCGACTCGGCCGTGTGCGTCGACAACTCGGCCACGGCGCTGGATTACGTCGAGCGCAATGCGCGTGACAACGGCATTGCCGAGCGCGTGGGCTTGATGGAGGGGGACGCCTTCGAGGCCCTGCGCGCCCTGCGCGAGGAGCGCGAGCACTTTGACGTGGTGATCGTCGATCCGCCGGCCTTCATCAAGCGCAAGAAGGACTTCAAGTCGGGCGTGGAGGCCTACCGGCGCATCAACCAGATGGCCCTGCAGGTGCTGTCGCGTGACGGCTTTCTCATCAGCTGCTCCTGCTCGCACCACCTGCCGCGCGAGGTGCTGGTGCAGCAGATGCACGGCGCCGCCCGCCATGTCGACCGGGGCCTGCAGGTACTGGCGCATGGCTACCAGTCCGCCGACCATCCGATGAGCCCCGCCATCCCCGAGACCGAGTACCTGAAGGTGGTGTACGGCCGGGCGGTCCATGCCTGATCTGTACCTGCCGGTGCCCCGTGATACGATGACCGCGCCATGATGACCTATCCCGATATCGACCCGATCATCTTCGAGCTCGGCCCGCTGGCGGTGCGCTGGTATGGCCTGATGTACCTGGTGGGCTTCGGCGCCTTCTGGGCCCTGGGCGTGAAGCGCGCGAAGCGGGCGGACAGCCCCTTCCGGCCCGAACAGATCGCCGACATGCTGTTCTACGGCGTGCTCGGCGTGATCCTCGGCGGGCGGCTGGGGTCGATGCTGTTCTACAACACCGCGGAATTCCTCAGCGCCCCCTGGACCTTCTTCTATATCCACCAGGGCGGCATGAGCTTCCACGGCGGTCTGCTCGGCGTGATCGTCGCCATGTGGTGGTATGGCCGGCGGCACGACGTCGGCTTCTGGCGCTTCGCCGATTTCGTCGCCCCGCTCATCCCCATCGGCCTGGGCGCCGGGCGCATCGGCAACTTCATCAACGGCGAGCTCTGGGGCCGCCCTACCGATCCCGAGGCCTTCTGGGCCATGGTCTTTCCGCACGTGGACAGCCTGGCGCGTCACCCCTCGCAGCTCTACCAGGCGGCGCTGGAGGGCGTGGCCCTGTTCCTGCTGCTGTGGCTGTTCTCCAGCCGGCCGCGGCCGGCGGGCTCGGTGGCGGGGCTGTTCCTGGTCGCCTACGGGGCCTTCCGCTTCATCGTGGAGTTTGCCCGCGAGCCCGACCGCAATCCGGACGGCAGCATGTACTTTCTCGCCTTCGACTGGATGACCATGGGCCAGCTCCTGAGCCTGCCCATGATCCTGTTCGGCCTCGGGCTGATGGTGTGGGCCTGGCGCAAGGCGCGCAATGACGACCTGAAAGAAGCGAAATCATGAAGCAGTATCTCGACCTCATGCGCCACGTGCGCGAGCACGGCGTGAAGAAGGAAGACCGCACGGGGACCGGTACGCTCTCCGTGTTCGGCTACCAGATGCGGTTCGACCTGAACGACGGCTTTCCCGTCGTCACCACCAAGAAACTGCACCTGCGTTCCATCATCCACGAGCTGCTGTGGTTCCTGAAGGGTGACACGAACATCCGTTACCTCAAGGACAACGGCGTCTCCATCTGGGACGAGTGGGCCGATGAAGACGGCAACCTCGGCCCGGTGTACGGCTACCAGTGGCGCTCCTGGCCCACGCCGGACGGCCGTCACATCGACCAGATCGCGCAGGTCGTCGACCAGCTGAAGCGCAACCCGGACTCGCGTCGCATCATCGTCTCGGCCTGGAACGTCGGCGAGATCGACAACATGGCCCTGCCGCCCTGTCATGCCTTCTTCCAGTTCTACGTCGCCGAGGGCCGGCTCTCCTGCCAGCTCTATCAGCGCAGCGCCGACATCTTCCTCGGCGTGCCCTTCAACATCGCCTCCTACGCCCTGCTCACCCAGATGATGGCGCAGGTCGCGGGGCTGAAGCCCGGCGAGTTCATCCATACCCTGGGCGATGCCCACCTCTACCTGAATCACCTCGAGCAGGCCGACGAACAGCTCTCGCGCCAGCCACTGCCACTGCCGCAGATGAAGATCAATCCCGAGGTGACGTCCATTTTCGATTTCGTCTTCGAGGACTTCGAGCTGGTGGGCTACGAACATCACCCCCACATCAAGGCGCCGGTGGCGGTGTAGACCGGGATACCCACCAGGGAGATTGCAGGATGCATCTGTACGCGCGATGGACCGGTGCGATGGCCCTGTGCCTGCTGTCATTGAGTCTGGCAGTGGCGCAGGCAGGGCCGTTGGAGATGCTGCAGGAACTGGGCTGTGAGCGGGTGCGCGACAAGCTGAATGGCCATCCCAAGGCCCATGTGCTTGCCGCGCAAAGGCCCGAGCTGCAGCCCCTGGAGAAACCGGTATGGATGCTGCGACTGCGTGGTGTCGAGGTGCCGGTCCTCGTGGCCGGGTATGACCAGGTCCACCTGAAGGTCATCGAGGATGACATCGTGGTCGTGCTGGTCAGCAGGAAGGAGCGGCTCTCGCAGGTCTGGTCGACGATGGCGAATCCGCGCCTGGAGGGTGAAGAGGTGTTGCCAGTGCGACCCGATGCGCGGCCCTTCGACTGGTTTGTCTCGGGGTTCATGCATGCACCGGATGATATCGCCTGTAGTCCGCAGGAGAAGGTGCGCGATGGGGAGAAGCTGGCGGGGATTCTGTACAAGCTGATGATGCTTCCGGGCGCGGTGGATGTCGCGTACCGGGGGCAGGGTGCACAGCCTGCCGTGTCGACACTCGGGTTCGTGAAGCGTAACGTCTGGCAGCATGCCTGGTATGGGGTCGAGGATCAGGAACGTATCCTGCGGCTCACGTATGTGACTGAAGTCGGGCAGGCGAGACCCCCGGTCGTGCTGGCGATCGGTGAGCCGGCGCTGTTCGATATACGGGAATCGCCGAGATGGCTGCAACAGCTCGAAACCGCCTATGCCTCCGGTGCGATGTCTGATTGGCGACAGTTCTTCAGCGAGGCCCGCAAGGCGGGATTCGATGAAGAGGCACTGAGGCGGGGCGAACGGGCGATGCTTGCATCTGACATGACTAAAACGACGGAAGCCGGAGACGAATGAAGATCATCCTCATCGCAGCCATGGCGCGTGACCGCGTCATCGGCAAGGACAACCAGATGCCCTGGCACCTGCCGGCCGATCTGCAGCACTTCAAGCGGCTCACCCTGGGCAAGCCCGTGATCATGGGGCGCAGCACCCATGAGTCCATCGGCCGTCCGTTGCCCGGGAGGCTCAATATCGTCGTCACCCGCGACCGGGGCCTGCAGATCGAAGGCTGCACCGTGGTCCACGACCTCGATGCCGCGCTCGATGCTGCCGGCGATGCCGACGAGGTGATGGTGATCGGCGGACAGAAGCTCTTCGACCAGTTCCTGCCGCGCGCCGATCGCCTGGAGCTCACCATCATCGATGCCCGCTGCGATGGCGATACCTACTTTCCGGAATACAGCATGCAGGAATGGGAAGAGGTGACGCGCGAGGAGCACGAGGCGGACGAGAAGAACGGCCATCCGTATACCTTCGTCTCGCTGGCGAGAAGGCCTTCCTGACCGGGTGGCCGGTCCCGGCCGCCTGCACTGCTTGCCGAAACGCCCCGCTGTCGCGGGGCTTTTTTATGATGCAGAATGGGTGCCTCGATCCAGGGGAGGGGCATCATGGTTGGCGTGATCACGCAGATGGCGGCGCTGATTGTCTGCGGCATACTCTGGCGCTCCATCCGCCCGGGCGGGCTGGATGCCGACGCGACGCGGCGGGTGCTCACCACGGTGGTGTATTACCTGTTGCTGCCGGCCCTGGTGCTGGTGGTGCTGTGGCGCGCGCCGCTGGGTCTGAGTTCGATCAAGATCTCTCTCCTGGCCACGGCGGGCGTGGCCCTGGGGCTGCTGCTCACCTGGGGATTCTGCCGCGTCTGCAAGCACGGTCCGGCGGTGATCGGTGCCATGGTGCTGGCGGCGGCCTTTCCCAATGCGACCTACCTCGGCCTGCCGGTGCTGGAGAACCTCTTCGGCGAGACCGGGCGCAGCATCGCGATCCAGTACGACCTCTTCGCCTGCACGCCGCTGTTGCTGACCGTCGGCGTGCTGGTGGCGCAGCGCTTTGGCTCCAACGAGGCACCGCGTGCGAAACCCTGGCTGGAACTCTTCAAGGTGCCGCCCCTGTGGGCGGCGCTGCTGGCCGTGGTCTTGAATCTCACGGGCGTGCCGGTGAATGCCTGGCTGGTCGGCTGGCTGGAGATGCTGGCGGCCGGCGTGGTGCCGCTCATGCTCTTCTCGCTCGGCCTGAGCCTGCGCCTGGATACCTGGCGGCTGCGCTACATCCCGCCGCTGGTTCCCGTCATCGTCATCCAGCTGCTGCTCGCCCCCCTGCTGGTGTGGGGGCTGGGGTCCTCGCTGGGACTCACCGGCACCATGCTGATCGGCGTGGTGCTGGAGGCGGCAATGCCGAGCATGGTGCTCGGTATCGTGTTCTGTGATCGCTATGGGCTGGATACATCGCTTTATGCGGCGGCCGTGACCGTGACCACGGCGCTGAGCCTCATCACCCTGCCGCTGTGGTATGGGTGGCTGTCCTAGGGCCTGTTGACAGGTCCCGGTTAAGAGGAGGAGTCGATATGAAATGGCTACTGGGTTTCGTGCTGGCGTTCTGTGCCGGTGCCGTGCAGGCCGTCGAGGTGGGCGGCGTCGAGCTGCCGGACCAGCTGCGGCTGGACGACGGGCAGTCGCTGGTGCTCAACGGCGCGGGCGTGCGCAAGAAGTTCTTCATCCAGATCTATGCCGCCGGACTGTATCTGCCCGAGCGGCGGCAGGCGGTCTCCGCCATCCTCGCGGCCGATGAGCCGCGCGCGTTGCGCATGCATTTTCTCTATCAGGAAGTGGAAAAGACGAAGATCACTGCCGCCTGGGACGAGGGCTTTCGCAATAATCTGAATGCCTCCGACTACCGGGCCCTGGAGGAGCGCCTGGCCCGGTTCAATGCACTGTTCGTGGACGCCGTGGCCGATGATGTGATCGATCTCGTCTATCGCCCCGGCCAGGGTACGGCGGTGATCCGCAACGGCGAGCCGGCCGGGATGATCGAGGGGGCGGATTTCAATCGTGCCCTGCTCGGCGTGTGGCTGGGGGAGAAGCCGGCGGATGGCGGGTTGAAACGTGGTCTGCTCGGCGGAGACTGAGCGTCGACGAGTTGAAGCGCAAGGCTTCGGCGACTACCTTCAATACGGTGCCACGCACGTTCCATCGCCGTCGGCGTCGCCCGGTTGTCCTGCCAGTGGAGGGAGTATGCGATATCCGAGTGTGTTGACGGCGGCCGTTGTCATGGCGATGGCTGTGCCCGCAGCCGGCGCCGAGGAAGACGGCATCGGGTTCGGCGGCGCCGTGCGCTTCCAGTATGCCTATGAGCCGTACAACGACGGCAACAAGGACCGGGGCGGGGACATCGACTTCGACACCTTCCGCCTGAACCTCGACGGCAGCCTCGGCGACGTGATCCTCTCTGCCGAGTGGCGCTACTACCAGTACATGAACGTGATCCATCATGTCTGGGTCGGCTACGACTTCGACGAGCACTGGCAGGGCCAGGCCGGCGTGACCAAGCTGCCCTTCGGTGTGCTGCCCTATAACTCGCACAGCTATTTCTTCTCCAGCAATTTCTATCTGGGGCTGGAGGACGACTACGACGCCGGTATCAAGGCCCTCTATGACAACGGTCCCTGGGACGTGCAGCTCGCCTTCTTCAAGAACGACGAGCTGGGCGGCGTGGACGGCTATGTGGATGACATGGCCGATCGCTATGCCTACGACATCGTGGGCGGGCGGACGCCGGCCGAGGGCAGTTTCGCGACGCCGGCCAATCCCCTGGGCGAGGTGAACACCTTAGTCGGGCGTGTGGCCTATGCCATGAGCCACAGCGATGCGGCGCGCACCGAGCTGGGTGTGTCGGGCCTGCATGGTGGGCTGCATGATGGGCTCGAGGATGCCGGCGATTACCAGGCCGCGGCCGTGCACCTGGTCGGCGACTACGGACGCTGGAACCTGCAGCTGCAGGCGACGACCTACGAGTACGACCTGGATGCCGGGTACGAACGCATCGCCGTCGCGGCTTATGCCTTCTACGACACCATCGCCGCCGAGGCCACCACCTACACCGCCAACCTGGCCTACAGCCTGCCGGTGAGCCTGGGGCCGGTGACCAATCTCACCTTCTACAACGACTACAGCCTCGTCACCGACAAGTCGGCCAACCTCGACGATACCCGGATGAACGTGACCGGCGTGGCAGTGACCGCAGGCGGCCTCTATGCCTATATCGACTACGTCATCGCACAGAATCAACCGTTCGTCGGGGGAACCATGGATGCCACCGGGAGTCAGACGGAAAATCGGTTTAACATACACGTCGGTTACTATTTCTGATTAGACGTGACGCGTGAAGGCGTCGGGGGCCCGGGCCCCCGACGCCTTTCGCGCTTGATGGGGTTGCTGCCCGCAGGGGCGGGCAGGTATTTCGGGGTTGGACGTATTTCATGCTGAGCACGGTGTCATCCATCTCCTCGCTGCTGGCGGGGATCGCCATCCTCCTCACCGGCATGGGCCTCATGGGCACCATGCTCGCGGTACGTGCGGGGGTGGAACAGTTCTCGGACGGCGTGACGGGTATCGTCATGGCCGCCTACTTCGTCGGCTTTTCAGTGGGCGCCTATGTCTGCCCGGCGGTGATCCGCCGCGTGGGACACGTGCGCGCCTTTGCCGCCATGGCCTCCATCGCCTCCACCACGGCCATCGTGCATGCCATGGTGGTGGACCCGTATATCTGGGGTGTGCTGCGTCTCATCACCGGCGCCTGTCTGCTGGGGCTGTACATGGTGATCGAGAGCTGGCTGAACACGCTGTCCAACAGCGAGACGCGCGGCCGCATCTTCGCCATCTACATGATGGTGACGCTGGTGGCGCTGGGGCTGGGGCAGTTCCTCATCCTGCTGGGTGACGTGACCACCTTCATCAACTTCGGTGTGGTCTCCGTGCTGCTGTCGCTCTCCCTGGTGCCCATCGCCATGACCCGGGTGCGCGAGCCGGCGCCGGTGGAGGCGCCGAAGCTCAGCCTCAAGCTGCTCATGCACCGATCGCCGCTGGGCGTGGCCGGCGCGCTCACCGCCGGTATCACCACGGGCGCCTTCTGGGGCGTGGGCCCGCTGTTTGCCCACCGCGCGGGACTATCGGAGGCCGGCATCGCCGCCTTCATGAGTGCGATCATCTTCGGCGGCGCCCTGTTGCAGTGGCCCATCGGCCACCTCTCGGACAACCACGACCGGCGCAAGGTCCTGATCGGCGTCTGCCTGGCCTCGGCCCTGCTCGCCATGGCCATGCTGGGGGCCCTGGGTATCTCCATGTGGCTGCTGTTCCTGGCCGCCTTCGTCTACGGCGGCTTCGCCTTCACCGTCTACGGCCTGAGCGTGGCGCACGTGAACGACCAGGTGGATGCCGGCGAGATCCTCGAGGCCACCAAGGGCCTGCTGCTGCTGCACGGCATCGGCGCCTCGGTGGGGCCGGTGATGGCGGGCTTCCTGATGGGCTGGCTGGGTTACCAGGTTGTGTTGGTCTACGCGGCGGTGGTCTTCCTGCTGGCCGCCCTCTACGGTGTGCATCGCATGACGGTGCGCGAACCGGCCGCCACTGTGGAGGAACAGGCCGATTACGTGCCCATGGCGCGTACCTCGCAGGCCGTGCTGGAGATGGACCCGCGCGTGGAGACCGACGAAGAGGCCCATGGCCCGACGGCGGACGAGCCGATGGTCAGGCCAGCAGCATCCTGAGCCCCAGCAGCAGCAGCACCACGCTGAAGACCCGCTTCAGCTGGCGAGCCGGCAGGCGATGCGCCAGCGCCGCACCCAGCGGTGCCGTGAAGACACTGGCCGCGACGATGCCGGCCACGGCCGGCCAGTAGACGTAACCGGTGGCGCCCGCCGCCGCGCTGGCCCCCAGGCCGAAGATGATGAAGCCCGCCGTGCCCGCCACGGCAATCGGCAGCCCGCAGGCGCTGGCGGTGGCCACGGCGTCGCGCATCACCACGTTGCACCAGACCAGGAACGGCACCGTGAGCGTGCCCCCGCCGATCCCCAGCAGGGCCGAGACGGCGCCGATCACGCCGCCCGCCGAGGTCATGCCGGCCGTGGCCGGCAGGCCGCGGCCGGGTACCGGCTTCACGTCCAGCGCCATGTAGATGGCGATGCCGATCTCGAACACCCCGAAGACCATGGCCAACGTGGACGAGTCGAGTACCGTGGCGAGCAGGGCGCCGGCGAGGGTGCCGAGCACGATGCCCGGCACCAGGCGCGCGACGATGTCCCAGCGCACCGCGCCGCGGCGGTGATGCGCGCGGATGGAGGAGAGCGAGGTGAAGACGATGGTGGCCAGCGAGGTGCCGACCGCGAACTGCACGGTATCCTCCGGCAGCAGGCCGGTGTCGAGAAACAGCCAGGTCAGTGCCGGGACGATCAGTAGCCCGCCACCAACGCCGAGCAACCCGGCGATGACGCCGACGGCGGCACCGAGCACGAGATACAGGGCGATGGCTTCGAGCATGCGGCGGGCTCCCGCTCCGTGAGGAATCGGTGGCAGTGTATCATCCGTCGTAGTTGCCGGACGGCGGCATTCGGATACCTGCGGCATGCACGAGCGCATCTACTTCACACTGGACATCCCCGCGCAGGAAATGGCGCGCTACTACCGCGGCAGCGCCACCCGCGTGCTGGTGCGCGCAGCCGATGGCCGGCGGGTGCAGATCCCGGCCGCGAACCTGCGCCCCTTCGTCACGCGTGACGGCGTGCAGGGCCGCTTCTGCCTGACGGTGGATGCCGACCACCGCCTGCTGAATCTCGAGCGTGTGACCTGACGCTGTCAGCCGGCGGCGAAGTCCGGCGGGGCCGGGTGGATCAGCAGTGGTTCCCCGGTGGAGATGTGGCGCGTGGGCAGCGACGGCGCCAGGCGATCGAGCACGCGCTCGGCCGTGATCGCATGCACCGTGAGCTTGCCACCGAGGATGCTCACCAGGCGCGGGCGCCGTGTCCGGTCGGTGAGCAGGCGCGTGTCGCGCGGCCGGGCGAAGGGGTGGCCCTCGGCCCGCGGCAGCACCCGCAGGCCGGCGAAGGCGGCCGTGACCTGCCGGGTATCGACGTGCGCGGGATCGAAGTGGCGCGCGGCGGTCTCACACAGGTAGTCGATCTCGGTCTCGGTGGGGGTGATGGCCGCGGGGTCGCCCGTATACACGCGTTCGGTGGTCCCGATCATCACCTCGCCCTGCCAGGGCATGACGAACACCGCGCGGCCGTCCCGCGGCGCCTCCACGTAATACATGCCCTTTTCCAGGTGGCCGGGCACCACGATGTGCGTGCCCGCCACCTGCTCGACGCCGGGCATCGCCTGCGCCGGTTCGACCCGCGAGAGCAGGCGCTCGATCCAGGGGCCGGTGGCATTCACCGCCGCCCGGGCCGGATAGATGCCCTGGCTGGTCTCGACCTCGACACCCTCATCCACCAGCCGGATCTTCCAGACCCGCTCGCCCAGCTGCAGTTCGGCGCCGCGTTCACAGGCGGCATACATGAGGGCGCGGGTCAGGGCGGCATCGTCGGTCCGTCCGTCGCGATAGCGGAACACGGCCCTGAGGCCGCGTGTCTCGAGGCCATCGAGATCGCCCCAGGCGCGGGCCGGCAGGCTGGTGTAGCGGTTTTCGGCATGCAGGCCGCCGAGCAGGGCATAGAGCATGAGCCCGCTGCGGATGGTGAGGGGGCTGCGCCGGCTATGGGCGTACACAGGGATGTGGAAGTCCGCCAGTGTCACCAGCTCGGGGGCGATCTGCAGGAGCCGGCGGCGGGCGAGCAGGGATTCGCGCACCAGGCGCCATTGCCACTGTTCGAGATAACGCAGGCCGCCGTGGATGAGCTTGCTGGAGCGGGAGGACGTGCCCTGGGCGAGGCGGGGATACTGTTCGATCAGGCGCACGCGCAGGCCGCGGCGTACGCCGGCGAGTGCGGTGGCCACGCCATGGATGCCGCCGCCGATGACGATCAGGTCGTCGCTCATGCGCTGCGGGTCTGTGTCTCCAGCAGGTGGTGAGCGGCGCCCGATTCGATGAGGTCGGCCCCCTGTGCCAGCAGTTCGGCGGCCTGCCGGGGGTCCTCGATGTCGTAGATCACCCACTGCCAGCTGCCGGGCCAGAGCCTGTCCAGTGGCTGGTGCAGGCTTCGGACATCGCAGAACAGGAATTCCGGTCGCATGATCTCGGCGATGCGCCGTGCCGTGAGGTTGTACTCGCGCAGCACCCAGCCGATGGGGCGGTGGTAATGGCGGCGGGCATATTCCAGTGCGTCCTGGATGAAGGAGATCAGCACCCAGTCGAAGTCGGCGGCGCGCATCACCTGCTCGATGGCGTCCACGCATTCCTCCACGCCAAAGCGCATCAGGCTCTGGCGCTTGATCTCGACGAATACGGTGATGCCCGGGTAGCGGTTGAGCAGGGCGGTGGCATCCGCCAGGCGGGGAATGGGCGTGCCCCGATGGCGTTCGCCCAGCTGTGCGGGCAGGTGGGCGGACAGCGCGGCCAGTTCGTCGGTGCTGCGGTCGAGCACGCTGCCGCTCACGCCCGTGATGCGCTCGAGCTGGTCGTCGTGGATCACCATGGGTACGCCGTCGGCCGAGAACTGCACGTCCAGCTCGAGGAAGTGCACACCGGCATCGAGCGCCGCACGGAAGGCCGGCAGGGTGTTCTCCGGCAGGTCGTGCATCACGCCGCGGTGGGCCACCAGTCGGGCGGGATCGATCATGTCGCGAGGCTCGCCGTCAGGGCCTGGCGAAAGCGTTGCCGCCGTCGCCGCAGGGCGGTTGCCGGTCGGGGCATGAAGGGTGTGCGTGGCGTGGGTATCCATGATGCATGGTCCTTGGCGGCCAGCCAGGCGGCGCCGCGTGCGGTGGCTTCGGGTTGATCCAGGCGTTCGCCGGGCAGGCCGGCGAGGTCGACGATGTCCTGGCAGAGGCGGTCGAGGCCGCTCAGTCCGCCGGTGAACACCAGGCGGGCGGCACGCAGTCCGGCCTCGCGCAGGCGTTCGATGTTCTCGACGACCAGAAAGGCGATGCTCTCCACCACGGCCGTGATGCGTGCGGCCGGACTGGCGGGTGTCTCCTCGATGAAGCGTGGCCGGGTCGTGCCCCACCAGGGGGAGCCCAGACCGCCGACGCCGTTGAGGAAGAGCGGCGGTTCGTGGTCGCTGGCGGCCAGCGCCTGCCGGATGCGTTCCGGCGGGAGCGGCTGGTCGCCCTCCCTGGCCAGCCAGTCCAGCGCGCTGCCCGCGCCGTTGACCGTGCCCTCGGCATAGTACAGCGGCCCCTCGGGCCCATGATCGGCCAGGCCGGCGAGCAGGCCGGGTACCTGGTGGCGGTCGCGGCCGGTGACGGCGAGCACGAAGGCCCCGCTGCCGAGGTTCACGTGCAGTGCCTCCTGCGGCGGCAGGCCATCGACGAACAGGGCGGCGGTCTGGTCGCCGCTGACGGCCGTGAGCGGGATGCCGGTGCCGGCGAGCCGGCCGTAGTCGGCGCGTACCGGTCGCACCTGTGGCAGCCACTGGCGCTCGATGCCGAAGTGGGCGAGCAGGCTGTCGTCCCAGTCGCCCCGATCGATGTCGAGCAGCAGGGTGCGGGCGGCGTTGGTCACGTCCACGGCCGGTGGGCTTTCCGGTACCAGCCGGGCGACGAGGAAGGCGGCCAGCGGCCCCAGGCAGAGGTGGCCGCCCGCGGCCGCGTCCCGGATCTGCGGGGCGTGGTCCAGCCACCAGCGCAGCTTGCTGGCGCCGTAATGCGGCGAGGCCCGAAGGCCGGTGATGCGGGCCAGCTCGTCGGCTGGCGGGGCGTGCGCCGCGAGCCAGTCGGCGTTGCGCCGGTCCTGCCAGCTGATGGCGGGGGCGAGGGGGCGCCCGTCGCGGGCATCCCAGGCGACCACGGTGGAACGCTGGGTGGCCAGTGCCATCTGGCCGATGTCTTCATGGCCCTGGTTCAGCGCAACCTCGATGACCTGCTGCACGCTGGCCAGCAGGGCCTCGGCATCCTGTTCGATGTGACCGTCGGTACGGGAAAGGCTGACCGGAAGATGGTTTTCATGCAGGCAGACACCGCGCGCGTCGAAGATCAATGCGCGCGAGGCATGGGTGCCCTGGTCAACGACGAGCGTATGCGGCTCATCTGGCCTCGCGTCGTTGCTGTTGCCGGACGGAACGATGCGCTGTCTCCCGGGAAAATATCGTCTACACATAGTGATATAGACGATTGTGAAGGTAAACAGGGAGCTTTCGCGTGTTTTATTTGCTCGGGAGAGGGTTGCGCGGCCTGTTCTACGGCATCGACTTCGTCCTGTTTACCGCGCTGCTGTATGCCCTGAGCCATGCCCCGACCGCCCTCACGAGGCGCTTCTATCCGCGCCTCTTCCACGCCTGGTGCCGGAGCTTCGTGCGCGCCCTGGGCGTGGAGCTACGGCTGCATCAGCACAACATCCGGCCATTGCCCGCACAGTACCTGCTCATCGCCAACCATCCATCGGCCTTCGAGGACATCGGCATCCCGGCGCTCTTTCCCGTCTATTCGCTGGCCAAGGCGGAACTGCGTGACTGGTGGTTCGTCGGGCGCATCGCCATGGCGGCAGGCACGCTCTTCGTGCAGCGCGAGGAGCGTGAGTCGCGACGTGCGGCCTTCGATGCCATCGTCGAGGCCCTGGCGCACGGGCACAACGTCGTGATCTATCCGGAGGGTGGCTGCAAGGGGCGCCGCATCTTCGAGACCTTTCGCTACGGGGTGTTCGACATCTCCCTGCGGACGGGTATCCCGATCGTCCCGGTGTTCCTGCACTATGAGGCGCAGGAGGACTTCGAGTGGCGGCCGGGCGAGCACTTGCTGCTGAAACTGTGGCATTTCCTCACGACCCGGAACCCACGGGCGAATTACCATGTCTACGATGCGCTCGACCCCGCGCAGTTCAAGAGCCCCGAGGCCTATATGCAGCATGTGCATGGCCTCTACCTGCAGTGGCAGAAACGCCATCTGGACTGATTGCCCCGGCAATCGACGATTGCGTAGACTCGCTGTCCATCAGTAACCGTTTTGATATCCAAGGAGCACACCATGATGAAGAAGGGATTGATTGCCGCCGCACTGGCGATGTTTGTCGGCGCCCCGGCCATGGCGGACCAGGCGCCGCTGACCGACTGGCGCAAGGACGGCAGCGATGCCGAGAAGCTGGAGAACGTGATCAGGGCCACGCCCTCGGCCTCCCGCATCATGATCGAGATGGGTGAGCGCTATCAGAACCTGTACTGGGCCGGCAAGCAGGGCAAGTGGGAATTCGCCGAGTACCAGGTCGAGGAGATGGAGGCCCTGGTCAAGCTCCTGCAGCTGACACGCCCGAGCCGAGCGGCCACCGCGCAGGACTTCCTGGATGAGGGTGCCTTCGAGCAGCTCGAAGAGGCGCTGGAGAAGAAGGAATGGGGGGCGTTCTACAAGGCCTACGACCACATGCGCGCGCAGTGCATGATCTGCCACGCACGCAACGACCACGCTTTCATCACCCTGCCCGAGCACCCCGCCACGGCCAGCAGCCCGGTACTGAATATGGAGTGAGGTGTTAGGCGTGGGTGGCGTGTGTGATGTGAAGGCGTTTTAGCCACAGAGGGCACAGGGATCACAGAGGAAGAACGCTTTCCGGTTTATCTCTGTGGCCTCTGTGCCCTCTGTGGCGCTTAGACTTTTTCGCCTAACGCCTAACGCCTAACGCCTAACGCCTAACGCCTAACGCCTAACGCCTAACGCCTA
>JABURS010000022.1 GCA_014762505.1 Chromatiales bacterium
GGCCAGATGCCAAGCTCGTCCCTCCACCCCGACAAGCCCTTTCTGGCCTGTCGGGGCACAACATACAAGCTGCGCCAGCTGCGATGCCCATGTTTCTTTCGGCGGAGTGCCCACCCCATATCGCGCCTTGCGGGCGCTCCTACGAGGCCTCAGGCCTCCCGCCTCCCGACCTGCGACTCGCGACTTGTAACTCCTCCCCGGTAGTAATCCCGCGAGTATCTGATTATCCTCGTTCCTGGCGGCCGCCAGGCCGTTCATGACCAATAACAACGCTGGATACAGCGGGTGCGGGCGGGGCATGCAGGATATCTTCATCGGCCGGCAGCCGATTTATAACCAGCAGCTGGGCGTTTATGCCTATGAGCTGCTGTTTCGCACCGGGGCGGGGGCGGTGGCGGTGCAGGACGGGGACGCGGCCACGTCCCAGGTCATCATCAATGCCTTCAACGAGATCGGGCTGGACCGCCTGGTCGGGGAGCGCCTGGCCGCCATCAATATCACGGGCCGGCTGCTGGATCAGGTGGAGGAGCTGCCGCTGGTGCCCGGGCGCGTGATCTTCGATCTGCCGCGCGATCTCGCCCTCACGCCGGTCCGCATCGACAACATCAAGCGCCTGCGCAGCAAGGGCTATGTGATCGCGCTGGATGACTTCACCTATGCCGATCACCTCAAGCCGCTGCTCGCCCTGGCGGATATCATCAAGATCGACACCGGCCCGTTGCGCGCCGACGATCTAAAGGGTCACGTGCGCAAGCTGCGCCGTTTCGGCAAGGCCCTGCTGGCCGAGGGGGTGGAGAACATGCAGGAGTTCGACTGCCTGCGTGACATCGGCTTCAACTACTACCAGGGTTACTTCCTGAGCCGTCCCCGCGTGGTGCGCTCGCAGTCCCTGCCGACCAACCGGCTGGCTGTCATGCAGCTGCTGTCGGTGCTGCACGACCCGGATGCCGAGCTCTCGGCCATCGAGGCGGCCATCAGCCGGGACGTGACGCTCGGCTACAAGCTGCTCAAGCTGATGAATTCCGCCTTCTTCGGGATGTCCCGGCAGATCGAGTCGGTCGGGCGTGCCGTGCTGCTGCTCGGCCGGCGCAAGCTCACCGGCTGGGCCTCGATGCTGGCGCTCACCGCCATGGACGACCAGCCGGCCGAGGCCGTGCGCCTGGCCCTGGTCCGGGCGCGCATGTGCGAGCTGCTGGGTGTCGCCGCTGGCGCCACCGACCGCGAGAATTACTTCACCGTCGGGCTCTTCTCCGCCCTCGATGTCCTGATGGAGCGTACCCTGTCCGGCATCATCGAACCCCTGCCGCTCACCCCGGAGATCAAGGCGGCTTTGCTGGAAGAAAAAGGCCGCTATGGCCAGGCGCTGGCTTGCGTGCGCGCCTACGAACAGGCCGACTGGGCGCGGGTCATGTTTGCCGGTCTCTCTCAGGCCCAGATCACCGAAGCCTGGCTCGCGGCGGTGGATTGGGCAGGGGAGGTGCTGGGGGTTATGAGTCGCGAGTAGCAAGTCGCGTAGGAGCCGAGCCCCCTCGGCGATGATCCCCATGCCGAACCCCCTGTCGGCCAGGGGGCTGGTCTCCTACATGCAAACCCCGCGTCCTTGAGCTGGGTCGCCGATGATGGAGCGACGTGCCATCCCTGATCGCGCCTCTCGGCGCTCCTACGACGGACTGGGGTTTTTGTAGGAGCTGCGCGAGCTGCGATGCCCATGCCTGGGCGAAGTGCCGTCCCGCATCGCGCCTTGCACCCAGAGGGCATAAACGGCGCTTCTACGCCTGACGCCTATTTCCTCGTTCCCTCACCCAGGGGTGTTCACGGCGGGCATGGCCCGCCCTATGCGATGCCCATGCTCGGGCGCAGTGCCAAGCCTGATCGCGCCTTGCAGCGCTCCTACGATGCCTTGGAGTTTTTTGTAGGAGCTGCGAAAGCTGCGATGCCCATGCCTGGGCGAAGTGCCGTCCCACATCGCGCCTTGCACCCAGAGGGCATAAACGGCGCTCCTTCACCTACCGCCTCTCTCCTCTCTCCTCACCCTGTAGGAGGCCAGCCCCCTGGCCGATAGGATGTTGGCACGGAGGTGATCGCCGAGAGGGCTCGGCTCCTACGCCTACCGTCTAAACACCTCACGCCTTTCGACTTGCAACTTCCAACCCTCCAAAGACGCCCGAATTGAAAGCGGTTTTCCGAGTAAAGTTATAGTCAGAATATTATGTTTTTCTAATGTACCAATGATTTCTCTGAAATGCCTGTATTTACAGTGTTTGAGAGCTGTTGCAGGAAGCCAACGGGATGTGGTTTTTTTGTTTCAAAGCGTTTGACAATGTCATTCGCTTTTGTCACTGTTCGACTCGGCCAAAACCTTACTAATACTGGCTGTATATTAACAATTGCTAATAAACAAACCGATTGCCCGGAGGGATATAAGAATGAGGAGCATGTTTAAGCGTTCGCTTATTGCCGCTTCCGTCATGGGTGCGATTGCCGCTGCCGGCACCGCCCACGCCACGAACGGTTACCAGCTGATCGGCGTCGGTGCCTATCAGAAATCGCTGGCCGGCGCCGTCACCGCCGCGCCGGGGTCCGCCATGACCGCCATCACCAACCCGGCCGGTCTCGCCCGCATCGAGGACCGTGCCGACTTCTCCATGGAAGCCTTCATGCCGAAGCGTTCCACTGATTTTGCTGGTGGGGATAAAGTCGACTCTGATGTCGAGCTTTATGGCGTTCCCGCACTTGGCTGGAAAGGCCCAGTCGGTGAGTCCGGAAAGATGTGGTTCGGGGGCGGCATGTACGGCACCTCTGGCCTTGGCGTCGACTATGAGCAGACCTCCATGGGTGGCGGGATGCTTTGGGATGGTTACAGCGCCATTCAGTTCTGGCAGATGGCCCCGGCCCTGGCTTGGAATGTCAATGACAAGCTGGATCTCGGCGTGTCGCTGAACATCGACTATCAGTCTGTGTCGTTCAAGCAGCGTGTAGTGGATGGTGGGGGTAATGTTGCTCAGAACTTTGACCTGAGCAAAGGCGCATCAGCCTTTGGGTTCGGCGTTACACTCGGCGCTCTCTATGATGTAAGCGAAAATTTGACTCTTGGGGTCAGCTACAAGAGCAAGCAGTCGTTTTCTGATCTGGAATACAATCTGGCCGCGGGTGATATAGCAGGCCCGTTCGATCCGAATAACCCCATGACAGTTGTGAACCTGCCGGCCGGCAAGTACACCCTCGATCTGGATTACCCGCAACAGTTGTCTGCTGGCCTTGCCTATGACGTGAGCGACAAGGTGACCGTCTCGGCCGACGTGAAATGGATCGACTGGTCGGATACCATGAGTAAGCTTGCTGTAGAAGGGCCTGGTGGCGTAGAAGTCCCCATGGATCCTGAATGGGAAGACCAGATCGTCTATGCCATTGGTGTGCAGTGGGCGGTGAACGAGAAGGTCAATCTGCGTGCCGGTTTCAATTATGCAGAAGCCCCGATTCAAGATGATTATGTGCAGCGTAACTTCATCCTGCCGGCCGTGGTCGAGCAACATTACACCTTTGGTGGTGACATCAAGCTCGATAAGCACTGGGATCTTGGCTTCCATGTTATGTATGTGCCGGAAGAGACCATGAAGGTGACTTCCACCAACGATCCGATGTTCCCGGGTGGTACGCCGGTTGGGACCGAGATCTCGATGGACCAGAGCTCCGTCGGCGTCAACCTCGGTTATCGCTTCTAAGCGAGCCTGAAAAGGGAGGCCCACCGGCCTCCCTTTTTCATGGCGATGTGATCGAATCAAGGGAGGGGTCCCTGCGGGGACGCGGAGTATAAAAGCAACAATAACCAATAATAAAAACAACTGGTGGGCCATGGTTTGCATGGCCCTTTTTCTTCAGGTTCTGTTCATACGCTTTCCCTTTCAATAGTTGCTGTAGCCTTTAGGTGTGCGAGGATAATTGGCAATGAAACGATTTTCTCTGATTTCCGCGATCGTCGTGCTGTGCATGACCTTCGCTACCGCCCATGCACAGGATACGTTCAAGCCCTTCGTGCTGGGTTCTGTGAGCAGCGGTGATTTCGACCGCAAGATCAACGAAACCAAGGCGGCGCTGACGCAGCAGGGCTTTTCCATCGTCGGTGAATACACGCCGTATGCGAACGCCCATGTGATCGCCGTGACCAGCGATGAGCTCAAGCGCATTGCGGCGCAGACCGAGCGCGGTGGTTACGCCGTGGCGCAGCGTGTCTCCGTGACGAAGGTGGGCGACAACATCCAGGTGAGCTACGCGAACCCGCTGTATATCGAGCATGCCTACCAGCTGGGTGCCTCGATGGCACCGGTGGCGCAGAAGCTGCAGGCCGCGCTGGGCAAGCAGGAGGAGTTCGGTGCCAAGGGCCAGAGCGCGAAGGATCTGCGCAAGTATCACTACACCTTCGGCATGGAATACTTCGATGACGTCTACAAGCTGGAGTCCTATGCCTCCCATGCCGAGGCCGTGGCCGCGGTGGAGAAGGGCCTGGCAGCCGGCGAGCAGGGGATTACCAAGATCTACCGTGTCGATGTTCCGGGCAAGCAGGTGACGGTGTTCGGTGTGGCCATGAAGGTGCCGGCAAACGGCGACAAGAACATGGATGACCAGTTCCAGATGGGCATCGTGGACTTCCAGGAGCTGAAGGGTACCGCCTACATGCCTTACGAGGTGATGGTGCGGGGCAAGGACGTGGAGGCCCTGCACATGCGCTTCCGCATGGCCGTGCACTACCCCGACCTGAAGATGATGGGCGACAACAGCTTCATGAAGCTGATGAAGGCGCCCGACGCCATCGAGAAGGCCCTCACCGAGGCCGTGGGCGGCGAGTACGAGATCAAGGCCTGGTAAATCAGGCAACCGACGGACACCTGTAAACCCCGGCCCTGCCGGGGTTTTTTTTTCAGGGGGCTTCGGGGAAAATGGCCGCACACACGCAATCCGGAATCATCCCGATATGAAATCCATCAAGGTCACCAACCTCGGCGAAATCCGCAACGAGCTGAACAAGTACAAGAAGGGCAAGAAGTTCGATATTCACCAGTTCAACCAGATCGCCCGTCTGGCCTGGCTCGGCAAGATCGTGATGCAGCCGCTGGACCCGGAGGATCCGGAGACCAAGTCCTTCCTGCTGTATGCCGATTTTCCCGATGGTCTGGCCGAGCACATTCTGGATACCGACCAGGAGCTGATCGGCCAGATGCACATCGTCGACGCCCAGCAGGGCGAGGCCCTGATCGAGATCCTGCGTGCGGGGGTGGAAGAGCGGGCGAAGATGTACGAGGAGCTGCGCCGCAACGACTTCTACTTCCGCCACTTCTACAAGCCCAAGCCCGAAAAGGGCGAGGAGCCGGCCGCCGAACAGTCGCAGACGGACGAAGGCGACGCCTGACCCACCCGTGACCGCCCGCTGGATCGCGCTTCCCGATCCCCTGGAGCCGCTCGACCTGCACGCCTGCTACACGGGCGTGGCCGAGGCCCAGGGGCCTGACAGTCCTCCCCTGGTCCTCGTCATGCGCCCCGCGCGGGCGCATGTCTCCATCGGTGCCAGCCAGTCGGCGGCGGCCGATCTCGATACCACGGCCTGTGCGGCCCGCGACGTGCCGGTCGTCCAGCGCCCCCTCGGCGGCGGCAGCGTGTGGGTGGACCCCGCGCAGACGGTGGTCTGCGTGATCTTCCCGCCGGGCCGGCATCCGGGACGCCCGGCCGCCGTGTTCGATGCCTGTCTGCCCCCCCTGGTTGCAACCTGCCGGCACTTCGGCCTGGATGCCCGGCGTGTGGGTGCACAGGACGTCTGGGCCGGTGGGCGCAAGATCCTGGGCTCGGGGGCGGCAACCATCGGCGGCAGCCTGGTGTTCGCCACCAGCATCCTGCGCCGTTTCGACGCCGCCGGTTTTGCCGCGGTGGTGCGTTGCCCCAGCGAGGGCTTTCGCCAGTGGCTGGGCGAGGCGCTGGCCGAGGGCATGGGCGACTGGGCCCGTGCCGGCGCCGAGCCGGCGGATGCCGAACTCCTGCCCGTGCTGCGCGCGGCCTTCGCCCCGGTACTGGACGGGGAGCCGGTGGACGACGGGCTGACGGCCGCGGAACATCGGGCGATACGCGAGGCCCGCGACGAGCTGGCCGAGCCCCTGCCGGGCGGCACGGCCCGGCATGTGCGCCACGGCCTCAAGATCAACCAGTGGCGCTACCTGCTGGAGGAGGCGGACGAGCAGCCGGCGCTCCGGCTGGCCGTGGACCACGGGCGCGTGCGGCGTATCGCCGCAGAGGATGCGCGCCTCTCCGGCCACCTGCAGGCCTGCGTCGACGAGCCCGTGGACGGCTTTCGCCTGGAAGAGGCGCTGCTGCAGAGCGGACTGGGCGATGACGAGGCCCGGCACGTCACCCGGCGCCTGCTGACGATGACCCGTGATATCCCGCTGGCGGAGGAACCCGCCCCGAGGAGCGATACATGAGCCAACCCACCATCGAACGACGCCTGCAACGCAAGTACATCGCCATGACGGCCGACCCCGCCATGCGTGAACAGCTGGCCGCCGCCACGCCCGAGGGCTGGGAGCAGGTGAACCTCACCGACCTCGAGGACCTCGGCGACTGGCACGAGGTGCTGCTCTACCGCTTCCTCCTGCTCGACCTCGACGAGGTCGACGCCTTCGACCCGCTGGACATCATCCGCATCCTGCGTACCCAGTTCCAGATCAACGTCCCGGTGTTCTGCTTCGGCGGCGACGAAGACATCCAGGACGAAATGCGCCTGGCCCGTGCCGACCGGTTCTTCAGCCGGGAGGAGATGCTGGAAATGCTGCCACGGTTCTTCGAGCAGTATGGGTGGGGGGGGGAGTAGGAGGCCAGCCCTCTGGCCGATGGGGTTCTGGTGCGGAAGGTGATCGCCGAGGGGGCTCGGCTCCTACGTCTGATGCCAATCTCCTCGCTCTTCACTCCTCACGGCGGGCATGGCCCGCCCTATGCGATGGCCATGTTTGGGCGCAGTGCCAAGCCTGATCGCGCCTTTCGGCGCTCCTACGACGCACTGGGTTTTTCTGTAGGAGCTGCGTTTATGCCCTCTGGGTGCGAGCTGCGATGCCCATGTCTGGGCGCAGTGCCGCCCCTAATCGCGCCTTGTACCCAGAGGGCATACACGGCGCTCCTACGATGCATAGGGCTTTCTGTAGGAGCTGCGAAGCTGCGATGGCCATGTTCGGTTGACGTGCCACCCCTGATCGCGCCTTTCGGCGCTCCTACACCTGCCACCTCTCTCCTCACGCCTCACGATCCTGTAGGAGGCCAGCCCTCTGGCCGATAAGGTTCTGGCGTGGGAGGAGATCGCCGAGGGGGCTCGGCTTGTATGTTGTGCCCCGACAGGCCAGAAAGGGCTTGTCGGGGTGGAGGGACGAGCTTGGCATCTGGCC
>JABURS010000023.1 GCA_014762505.1 Chromatiales bacterium
CCATCATCTGGGAGTCAGGGCGCCCGAAGTGGTGGGTTTTTCAACGGCCTGCTAGTATCACGGCCTGTGAGGCAGCTCACAGGCGCACTGCAACCAATCGTCAGGCAGGCACTCTCACCGGTTCAGGAATCCACCTACAACAAGAACCCAAGGAGCGACCCCATGCTGAACCATCTCATAACCCCATCCCAGGCCGATGGCCAGACGCCCCGCCTGCACCAGCCGATGGCCGTCATCAAGGGCCTCATCGCCCTGATGTTCTCGACCCTGTTTCTCACCCTGTCGGTATCGCTGGGCATACTCGCCATCATCCAGTTCACCCAGGCCTTCGGCAGCGAGGGCGCGCTGATCTCCGGCCTGGTCAAGTCGATCAACACCGCCGTGATCTCGCTGGCCACCTTCGAATTGGGCATCGGTATCGGCAAGGAATACAGCATCGATGAGGAAGGCGGCGACATCTTCCCCGCCGTGCGCCGCTCCATCACCCGCTTCGTGGCCGTGGTCTGTATCGCGCTGGTGCTGGAGGGCCTGATCATGGTGATCAAATACAGTCAGCTGGATATGGCCGGCAACCTCTACTACCCGGTGGCCATCGTCGTGAGCGCCAGCATGCTGCTGCTCGCGCTGGGCGGCTTCCTGCGCCTGACGCAGGCGGAGCGGCGCCCGGCGGCCTGATCCGGCGGCAGGACGATAAAAAAAGCGGGCCGCGCGATGCGGCCCGCTCTGTACGGAAACGCCAGACGTTTACTGTTTCTTGTAGGCCGAGAAGTCGAACTTGCCGCTGGTCATGTCGTCCCACAGATCGGACTGCAGTACCGCCAGCAGCTTGTACAGCCTGCGCAGATCGGGGTCGTCCATGAACTGCTGGTTGGGAGATTCCTTCAGTGCCTCGGCCAGCAGGGCCACCTGATCGCGGCTCACGTCGAAGATATTGAGCCCTTCATCACCCATGTCGACTTTCATGCATCACCTGTTTGCTTCCGGTTGGACAGGCCACGGATCATAACAGGAAAGCCGCCGCCCGGGATGTCGGCGCATCGGGCGATGCGCCGACATGCACCTCACCACATCATGCCGCGCGTCTCGCGCAGGCGTTCGCGCTGCTCGTCACTCAGTACGGCGCGCATCTCGTTATGCGCCTGCACCCGCTCCTTGAGCATCTCGCGGCGTATGGCACTCACCCGGTCATGGGCGCGCGCCACGGCCTCGGGATCGGGCTGATCCTTCCACATCTCGGCACGCATCGCCTCCCTGGCCTCGATCATCTTCTCCATGCGCTCATACTGCTGCTTGCGCATGCGCTGCTGTATCTGGCCGATCTTTTCACGCTGGGCATCGCTGAGGTCCAGCATCTGCATGCCATATCCCATGCCACCCATCATCATGCCCGGGCCCATGCCCTGGCCGTACCCCATGCCGTAGCCATAACCCATGCCCTGGCCATAGCCCGGCATCATCCCGTCATCGGCATCGCCGCCCATGCCCATCATGGGGCCATGGGCCAGGGCCGAAACCGGCAGGAAAAACAGGACAAGGGTGAAGAGGCACGCAAGGCCTTGCGTCGGTTGAGCGTATCGATCGTTCATCATGTCATCCTCCATGGTTGACGATGTATGCTGCGGCTGCGAGTACGCGCCGCCAATCAGGGAACCCGCTGAGAAACAGGGTGCCGACAGGCAGGGCTCTCGGGTACTGGTTGTGTCGACAGGATGGACAGGCAAAGACTGGCACAGCCAGCGACGGAGTCGCCGCCAGACGGCCCCACCGGGACCTCTGAGTGTAGTGGAAACCCGCAGAATTGCAGGATCAGCCGGCCTCCAGTGCCGCCTGCACCCGTTCCAGCCGGGCCTTCACCTCGTGACCGAGTTCGCTCACCTCGGGGCGGTCCACGATGCCGAGCACGGCCGCCGGGTCCATGAAGGCGACGGTGATCCCGCCGTCGTTCTCTTCACGCACCACCACGTTGCAGGGCAGCAGCAGACCGATATCCGGGTCGGCCGTCAATGCCCGATGCGCCAGCGGCGGATTGCAGGCACCGAGGATCCTGTAGGGCCGCATGTCGACATCGATCTTGGCCTTGAGCGTGGCGGCCACGTCGATCTCCGTGAGCACGCCAAACCCCTCGTCCTTGAGGCAGGCCACCACCCGATTGCAGATATCGTCAAAACGGCCATTCAGTCGTGTGGAAAATCCGTACATGAATCGCTCCTTAGGTTATGTGTTGCCAGAGTGTACTAATGGGCGTGGTCATGGTGCTCATGTGCATCATGCGGATGCTCATCCACGTCACTTCCTTCATTCGCCGGGCCCGGGGGCGCTTCACCATCGTCACCATGATCATGACTACTATGATCGTGACTGCCATGATCGTGACTGTCATGATCGTGACTGCCATGATCGTGACTGTCATGATCATGATTCCCGGCCTGCGGCAGCGACATCACACCCAGACCATGACGATAGACGAGCTCCGCACCACGCCAGCCCGTGGCTGCCAACAGGCCCACCGCCAGGGTCAGTGCCGCGAGAAAGAGCAGCCCCTCCTCCCTCCGTGCAATGGCACGCCAGACGGACCAGAGTGTGAGCAGAATAAAGACGCTGGCCGTGACCAGGGCCCAGTCACGGTGTTCCGTCATGGCTTCGTGTGAGGGGGTGTCATGATCGACCGTATTGTAGGCATCCCAGCCCGCCAGCAGAGTGGCAACGGTGAACAGGGCACCAAGCCACAGCACCCAGCGCGCCACGTCTCGCCACTGCCCGCCCAGCCCGTGGTAACGCGGGCGAACGAGCGTCGATGCCACGAAGAACAGCCAGGCCGTGACAAACAGCGCCACCGTAAAGTGCACGAACATCGGATGCCAGTTGGGGATGATCTCGATCATTGCTGCACCTCCCCGGAGGTCTGCGCGCGCACGCGCATCTCCATCTCGAACCAGGCCTGGTAGACCTCGTCCGGCCACAGGGACTGGAACCAGGCGATGGCCGCGATCATCTCCTCGTCGCTGAGCGTATCGCCCCAGGCCGGCATGTTGCCGGCCGGCTGGGTGCCGTTCTCGATCATGGAAAACAGCTGCGCCAGCGGGTGGTGCCAGGCATGGGCCGTACCGTTGAGCGGCGGCGGCGGGAACTTGCCATCCGGGCCGCGGAACTGCCAGTTCTCGGCACCTTCGGCACCGGCCCCATGGCAGACGGCGCAGTTCTGTTCGAACACCCCGGCGCCACGGCGCACCTGCTCGTCGCTGTACCAGCGGGTGGCCAGTACGCGTGGTTCACCGGCCGTGGCCGACGCGCTTTCCGGCACCGGTGCATCGCCATCGTCACAGGCCGTCAGCAGCAGGATCGTCAACAGCATCCCGAGCACATGTTTCAAACGCATGTCATGTTTCTCCCTGAAGGATTTCACGCAGTGGAAGATGGCATCGCGGCATAGGCACGACGCTGCCAGAGGTAATACACTGCCGGGATCACGAACAGCGACAGCAGCGGTGCCGTGATCATGCCGCCCACCATCGGCGCGGCGATGCGCTGCATGACCTCGGAACCGGTGCCCGTGCCGATCATGATGGGCAGCAGCCCGGCCATGATGGTGGCCACCGTCATGGCCTTGGGTCGGATACGTTGCACCGCACCCTCCATGATGGCGGCCTCGAAATCGGCGATGCTGACCAGGGCGTCACGCCGTGCGCGATCCTTCACCGCATTCTCGATGTAGAGCAGCATGACGACACCGAACTCGGCGGCCACCCCGGCCAGGGCGATGAAGCCCACGCCCACGGCGATGGACAGGTTGTAGCCCAGCAGCCAGAGCAGCCAGAAACCACCGATGAGCGCGAACGGCAGGGTGAGCATCATGAACAGCGCCGTACCGACGCTGCGGAAGGTGAGGTAGAGCAGCACGAAGATGATCACCAGCGTGAGCGGCACCACCAGCATGAGCCGCTCCTTCGCGCGCAACATGTACTCGTACTGCCCCGACCAGGCGATGGAATACCCTGCCGGCAGGTCCACCTGCTCACGCACTACGGCCTGGGCCTCCTCGATGTAGCGGCCGAGGTCGCGGTCGCGGATGTCGACGAAGGTCCAGCCGTTGAGGCGCGCATTCTCGCTCTTGAGCATGGGGGCGCCATCCACGATGAGGATATCGGCCACGCGCGAGAGCGGGATCTGTGCCCCCGTGGGCGTGAGGATGGGCAGATCCCGGAGTCGCTCGAGGTCATCGCGCAGCTCGCGCGGATAGCGCAGGTTCACCGGGTAGCGTTCCAGCCCCTCCACCGTGGTGGTGACGTTCACGCCCCCGACGGCGGCGGCCACGATGGTGTTGATATCGCCGATGTTGAGACCATAGCGTGCGGCGGCCACGCGGTCCGGCACGATCTCCACGTAACGGCCGCCCGCCACACGTTCGGAATACACCGAGGCCGTGCCCGGCACATCGGCCAGCACGCGCTCGATCTCGCGTCCGACTGCCTCGATCACCTTGAGATCGGGCCCCGCCACCTTGATCCCCACCGGCGTCTTGATGCCGGTGGCCAGCATGTCGATACGGGTCTTGATGGGCTGCACCCAGGCATTGGTGAGACCGGGGAAGTTCACGGTTCGATCCAGCTCGTCGATCAGCTTCTCCAGCGTCATGCCTTCACGCCACTCATCGCGCGGCTTGAGCAGGATGGTGGTCTCGATCATGGTGAGCGGCGCCGGGTCGGTCGCGGTGTCGGCCCGCCCGATCTTGCCGAACACGCGCTCGACCTCGGGGATGCTCGCGATGAGCCGGTCGGTCTGCTGCAAGAGCTCGCCCGCCTTGCCGATGGAGACCGCCGGCAGGGTCGTGGGCATGTAGAGCAGATCGCCCTCGTCGAGCTCGGGCATGAACTCGGTGCCGAGCCGACTCAGCGGCAGCAGTATCGAGGCCATCAGCGCCACGGCCACCACGAGCGTGAGCAGCGGGTGGCGCAGCACGGCCGCCAGTGCGGGCCGATACAGCCGGATCAGCCAGCGGTTGAGCGGATTGCGTTCCTCGCTGGGTATGCGCCCGCGGATGAAATACCCCATCAGGACCGGGATCAGGGTCACTGCCAGGCCGGCGGCGGCCGCCATCGCGTAGGTCTTGGTGAAGGCCAGCGGCGAGAACATGCGCCCCTCCTGCGCCTCCAGCGTGAACACCGGAACGAAACTCAGGGTGATGATGAGCAGCGAGAAGAACAGCGCCGGCCCGACCTCGGTGGCCGCTCGTGTGATGATGGCCCAGTGCTCGTTTGCATTGGGCCTGCCCGTGTTGTCGCGATGCCAGCGTTCGAGGTGCTTGTGCGCGTTCTCGATCATCACGATCGCCGCATCCACCATCGCACCCACGGCGATGGCGATGCCGCCGAGCGACATGATGTTGGCGTTGATGCCCTGCGCGTTCATGACGATGAAGGCGGCCAGGATGCCGAGCGGCAGGCTGACGATGGCCACCAGCGCCGAACGCAGGTGGAACAGGAACACCACGCAGACCAGGGCGACGACGATGAACTCCTCGACGAGCTTGGTGGTGAGGTTGTCCACCGCCCGCGAGATCAGTGCCGAGCGATCGTAGGTGGTGACCACCTCCACGCCCGCCGGCAGACCGGGGGCGATCTCCGCGAGCTTGCGCTTCACGCCCTCGATCACCTGCAGGGCATTCTCGCCGTGGCGCATCACCACGATGCCGCCGACCACCTCGCCCTCGCCATCGAGCTCGGCGATGCCGCGGCGCATGGCCGGGCCGATACGCACCTCGCCGATGTCGCGCACGAGGATGGGCGTACCGTCGGCATGCACCCCCACCGGGATGACCTCGATGTCCCCGACCCCGCGCAGGTAACCCCTGGCGCGGATCATGTACTCGGCCTCGGCCAGCTCGATCACCGAGCCACCCACCTCCTGGTTGCCGGCCGCGATGGCCTGGCGCACCTGCGCCAGGGGAATGTCCAGCGCCCGCAACCGGTCCGGGTCGGCCACCACCTGGTACTGGCGCACCATGCCGCCCACGGTGGCCACCTCCGCCACCCCCGGCACGGTCTGCAGCTCGAACTTGAGGAACCAGTCCTGGATGGAGCGCAGCTGGGCGAGGTCGTGCCCGCCGCTGCGGTCCACCAGGGCGTACTGATACACCCAGCCCACGCCGGAGGCATCCGGCCCGAGCCGCGGCTCCACCCCCGGCGGCAGCTCGGCGGCCGCCTGGTTGAGGTATTCGAGCACGCGCGAGCGCGCCCAGTAGGGGTCGGTGCCGTCCTCGAAGATCACGTACACGTAGGAGTCGCCGAAGAAGGAATAGCCGCGCACGTCGGTCGCCCCCGGCACCGACAGCATGGTGGTGGAGATCGGGTAGGTGACCTGGTCCTCCACCACGTAGGGCGACTGCCCGGGGAAGGGGGTCTTGATGATGACCTGGGTGTCCGAAAGATCCGGGATGGCGTCCAGCGGGGTCTGGCGCAGCGACACCAGCCCCCAGGCCAGCAACAGGCCGGTGAGGATGAGCACCAGCAGGCGGTTCTGCACCGACCAGACGATGATGCGGTTCAGCATGGTCGTCTCCCGTCAGTGGCTGGCGTGCGGATCGGAGGACGCCCCGGCCGGATCGCTCATGCGCCGGAAGCTCGCCTGCAGGTTGCTCTCGGAGTCGATGAGAAACTGCCCCGAGGCCACGATGCGCTCGCCCGGTTCGAGACCGGCCAGCACCTCCATGCGCTCGCCGCTCTGCATCCCGGTGACGACCTCCACCGGACGGAAGCTGCCGTCCGGCTCCACGCGGATCACGCGCGCGCCATCGGCCGTGGCGATCACCGCCTCGCGGGGAATGGCCACCACGTCGCGCCTGGGACCGCCGTAGATCACCACGTCGGCGAACATGTTGGGCTTGAGCACGCCCTCGGGGTTGTCGAAGCGCAGTCGCGCACGCAGGGTACGGGTGCGCGGCTCCAGCGTCGGATAGACGTAATCCACCTCGCCCTCCCAGACCCGCCCCGGCAGGGCCGCGACGCGGATCTCGGCCGGGTGTCCTGCGGCCACCCAGTCGAGCTGATGCTCGAACACGTCCACCTGCACCCACACACGGGACAGGTCGGCGATGGTATAGAGCTCGTCGGCCGGGGTGATGTACATGCCGTCACGCAGGCCGATGGCCGTCACCACCCCGTCACGCGGCGCCACCAGCGGCACGGTACGCTGCACCTCGCCGCTGCGGATGGCGCGCTCGACGACCGCCTCCGGCACACCCAGCAGGCGCAGGCGTTCGCGTGCCGACTGGATCAGCGAGCCGCGCCGATCCCCCGTCAGGCGCGAGGCATCGCTGCGCAGGGCGATGAGCAGCTCCTCCTGGGCCTGCACCAGCTCGGGCGAATAGACCTCGAGCAGCACCTCGCCCTTCTGCACCCGGTCGCCGACCGAGGCCACCTGCAGCTTCTCCACCCAGCCGGTGGCGCGCGGATGGACATGCGTCACCCGGTCCTCGTCGTAACCGACGTAGCCGACCGTCTCGATGTATTTCCACAGGGTATCGCGCACCACCTCGACGGTGCGCACGTTCATGTTCTGCTGGGTGCGCGCGTCGATGGCGACGCCGGGCATCGCCGCGTCGTCCGTCGAGCGCTCCTGGCGTACCAGGTCCATGCCGCAGATGGGGCAGCTTCCGGGCTCGTCGCGCACGATCTGCGGATGCATGGGGCAGACATAGCTGGCATCGAGGTGCTTCTTCGCGTGCTCTTCGGGCGTATCGTCGAGCGTGGCCTCGAGCGACTCGCTCGGCACGGGCGCCTGGTCGCAAGCGGCCAGAAACGGCAGGAACAGGGCAAACAACAGCAGCGACACCGGCGCCATGCTGCGTGCGATCGAACGGTTCAACGGCATTTTCACGGGAGCCTCCCCCTGGATGGACTATGGACCTCGGGTCATGGAAACACGGGCGGCCAGGCCGCCGGCTTCAGGACCTGGGCGGTTCCAGGAGGATAGCGGGTCGGAAATCGGAGGAGGAGACGGGACGGAATGTGACGCGTTCGCCCGCGGGACGGGCATCGATGCCCGGAAACACGCCGGGCAGGGAGACGCTGAGGTGACAGCCCAGCGCACAACCGGCACAGGACTCCCCGCCACAGGGGCAGGGGGCGTCGGCCTGCATGGCATCGTCGCAGCAGGCATGTCCGGGCGCGGCGTCAGCCGGATCAGCCGCGTGCTGCGCATGATGGGCGGCATGCGGTGAGACCTCGTCCCCCGCATCAGGCATGCCCGCCCCCGCAAGCCCCGCCACGGGGGGCAGCAGCCACACCAGCGCCACGATCAGCGCCCAGCACAGCGGTTTGCGGAGACGGTGCATCATGCTGGTGTCAGGACTTTCCGGGCTTCCAGATGCCGAAGGCCTCCTGCTGCGGCGGCGGGGCCGGCGGGCGGGACATCTCCTGGAGTACGTGACGGGTGAAGTCGGCGAGCTGGCTGGCGATGTCCTCGCGCTGCGCCTGCGGCATCGCCATCTGTGCCAGCATCATGCCCTGCAAGGCGGCCAGGTACTGCACCGTGATCACATCGTCGCTGGCAGCCGGGTCGTGGGCGCTGATGGCGGCCTGCACGTCTTCCAGCATCTTCGGGGAAAGCTTCATTTCACTCATGTGTCTGTCGGACCTTGGCATTGCTTGAAGTCGGGCCAGTGTAAAACGCCGGCGGCATCCGAGGCCAGTGTAACCCCACTGCGGGTGGTGTCATGGACTATTGGTGCACGCACAGAGCAAAAGATTCCATCGCCAGGACGCGATTCAACCGCCTGCCCGGATTTTCCCCTGTGATCTCGGTGCCCGCTGTGGCATAAAGCACCCTTTCCACGCCACGAATCACGCTCCCGGACCGCCCGCCATGCCCGTATTCGGCACCCCCATCTTCGAGACCCAGGACGACGAAGGCCCGATCCGTGTGCTGGCAGACGGCAACCGCCGGGTGCTGGCCTTCGGCGAGGCGACGGAACAGAGCAGCCAGTGGGTGGACGATCCGGCGCGGCTGCTGTTTCCCTATACACAGGCGATGATGCTGGGGCTGTTGTTCGTGCCGGCAAATGCCCGGGCGCTGCTGCTCGGGCTCGGGGCCGGCAGCATGGTGCATGCCCTGCTCGCCCATCGGGAGGCATTGCAGGTGGAGGCGGTGGAGCGGCGCGCGGCGGTCATCACGGTGGCGCGGGAGTGGTTCGCCCTGCCCGAGGACGACCGCCTGACGCTGCACGTGGCCGACGCACTGGATCATCTCGCCCGGCGCGGGCAGCCGGTGGACCTGATCTTCACCGATCTCTTTCACGAGGGCGGCATGGACACGCAGCAGTCCGACGCCGTCTTCCTGCAGCGGTGCCATGACACACTGGCCCCGGGCGGCGTGCTGGTGATCAATCGCTGGGACACGACCTATGAAGAGACGCGCGACCACCAGCGCGAGCTGGAGCGGCAGTTCGACGGGAACGTGCTGACGCTGTCGGTGCCGGGTGGCAACCAGGTGGCGCTCTGCTTTCGCGACGACCTGCCGCGCCTCGATCCCAGGTCCTTGCTGGCCGATGCGGCCTCGCTGGGGAAAGTCATGCGCATCCCCCTGCGCGACTACGCCAACCGGCTGCTGCACAACAACCGGGCGCGCCTGTCACGGCCGCGCCCGGCCGGTTGACGCTCAACGCTTGCCGAAGGCCAGGCCCTCGCCCTCTCGCGTCACCACGATGGTGTCGCCCGGCACGAAGGCACCGGAGAGGATCTGCTGGGCCAGCGGGTTCTCGAGCTGGTGCTGGATGGCCCGCTTGAGCGGACGCGCACCGTACACCGGATCGAAACCGGCCTCGCCCAGCAGATCCAGCGCCTCGGCCGAGACGTCGAGCCCCATGTCGCGATCGGCCAGCCGCGCACGCAGGTAGTCGAGCTGGATGCCGGTAATGGCCCGGATCTGCTCGCGGCCCAGCGGGTGGAACACCACCGTCTCGTCCACGCGGTTGATGAACTCGGGACGGAAGTGGGTACCCACGATCTCCATCACCGCCCGCTTCATCGCCTCGTACTTCTCCTCGCCTGACATCTCCTGGATCACCTGGGAGCCGAGGTTGGAGGTCATGACGATGACGGTGTTGCGGAAGTCCACCGTGCGGCCCTGGCCATCGGTGAGGCGTCCGTCGTCGAGCACCTGCAGCAGCACGTTGAACACGTCCGGGTGCGCCTTCTCCACCTCGTCGAGCAGGATCACCGAGTACGGCTTGCGACGCACGGCCTCGGTGAGATAACCGCCCTCTTCGTAGCCGACATAACCTGGGGGCGCGCCGATGAGCCGCGCCACGGAGTGCTTCTCCATGAACTCGGACATGTCGATGCGCACCATGGCCTCTTCCGTGTCGAAGAGGAAGGCGGCCAGCGCCTTGGTCAGCTCGGTCTTGCCCACACCGGTGGGGCCGAGGAACAGGAACGAACCGTTCGGCCGGTTGGGATCGGCCAGCCCGGCGCGCGAGCGGCGGATGGCGTTGGAGACGGCCTTCACCGCCTCGTCCTGGCCGACCACGCGATGACCCAGCGCCTCTTCCATGCGCAGCAGTTTTTCCTTCTCGCCCTCGAGCATCTTGGCCACCGGGATGCCGGTCCAGCGCGAGACCACCTCGGCGACCTCCTCATCGGTGACCTTGTTGCGCAGCAGGCGCATCTCCTGCATCTCGGCCTGCGAGGCCATGTCGAGCTGACGTTCGAGCTCGGGGATGCGTCCGTACTGCAGCTCGGACATGCGCGCGAGGTCGCCCGCGCGCCTGGCGGTATCCAGTTCGATGCGGGCGCGTTCCAGCTCTTCCTTGATGTGCGTGGTGCCCTGCAGGGCGGCCTTCTCCGAGTTCCAGACCTCTTCCAGGTCGGCGTACTCGCGCTCCAGCTGGTCGATCTCTTCCTGCAGGTGCTGCAGGCGCTTCTTCGAGGCCTCGTCGGGCTCCTTCTTCAGCGCCTCGCGCTCGATCTTGAGCTGGATGAGGCGACGGTCCATGCGGTCCATCTCCTCGGGCTTGGAATCGATCTCCATGCGGATGCGCGAACCGGCCTCGTCGATGAGGTCGATGGCCTTGTCCGGCAGCTGGCGGTCGGTGATGTAGCGGTGCGAGAGCGTGGCCGCGGCGACGATGGCCGGGTCGGTGATCTCGATGCCGTGGTGCACCTCGTAGCGCTCCTTCAGGCCGCGCAGGATGGCGATGGTGTCCTCCACACTCGGCTCGTCCACCAGCACCTTCTGGAAGCGACGCTCCAGCGCGGCGTCCTTCTCGATGTACTTGCGGTACTCGTCCAGCGTGGTCGCGCCCAGGCAGTGCAGCTCGCCGCGGGCGAGCGCGGGCTTGAGCATGTTGCCGGCGTCCATCGCGCCCTCGGCCTTGCCGGCACCTACCATGGTGTGGATCTCGTCGATGAACAGGATGATGTTGCCTTCCTGCTTGGCGATGTCGTTGAGCACGGCCTTGAGGCGCTCCTCGAAGTCGCCGCGGAACTTGGCGCCGGCCAGCAGCGCGCCCATGTCCAGCGAGAGCACCCGCTTGTGCTTGAGACCCTCGGGCACCTCGCCGTTGACGATGCGCTGCGCCAGCCCCTCGACGATGGCGGTCTTGCCGACGCCGGGCTCGCCGATCAGCACGGGGTTGTTCTTGGTGCGGCGCTGCAGCACCTGGATGGCGCGGCGGATCTCCTCGTCGCGACCGATCACCGGGTCGAGCTTGCCCTGCTCGGCACGCTCGGTGAGGTCGATGGTGTACTTCTCCAGCGCCTGGCGCTGTTCCTCGGCATTGGGATCGTCCACGCTCTGGCCGCCGCGCATCCTGTCGATGGACTGTTCCAGCGCACCCTTGGTGGCACCGGCCTCACGCAGCAGCTTGCCGACCGCGCCCTTGTCCTCCAGCGCGGCGAGCACGAACAGCTCGGAGGAGATGTAGGCGTCCTTGCGCTCCTGGGCCAGCTTGTCCGTGAGGTTCAGCAGACGGCCGAGGTCGTTGGAGATGTGCAGTTCGCCACCCGCCCCCTGCACCTGCGGCAGCTTCTCCAGTGCCTCGCCCAGCTGCGAGCGCAGCAGGTTGACGTTCACGTCGGACTGCGCGAGCAGCGGGCGCAACGAACCGCCATCCTGGTCGAGCAGGGCGACCATCAGGTGCACCGGCTCGATGAACTGGTGGTCCTTGCCGACGGCCAGCGACTGCGCATCCTGCAGTGCCAGCTGGAACTTGCTGGTCAGACGATCCATTCGCATGTGACAAAACCCCTCGGGTCAATTCTTCGGATACCCCACAGATAGGGGTGGCATGGGGGGAATTCAAGGGAGAGGGTCCGTTGTCCGTTGTCCGTTGTCCGTTGTCCGGGAAATTCTGTGCGCCACAGAGGACACAGAGTAAAAAGCACCTCGTTGATCTCTGTGCCCTCTGTGTCCTCTGTGGCAAAACCGCCTATACCACGGACATTAACCGCCTTTATATACCTTGCGCCGGAATACATCGCTGCGCCGGCTCACCACGCGATCCAGGAACAGGCGTCCGTCAAGGTGATCGATCTCGTGCTGCACGGCGCGGGCCTCGAAGCCTTCCATGTCGAACTCGACGGGTGCGCCGTGGCGGTCCTGCGCGCTCAGCCGAATGCGTTCGGCGCGGATGACGTTGCCGGTGTAGTCCGGCACGGAGAGGCAGCCCTCGCGCCCCATGGCATGGCCCTCCCACTCCGTGATCTCGGGGTTCACCAGGACGAGATGGCCGTGGTTGGGCACGGGCTTGCGCATCGCCGACACGTCGACGATGACCACGCGCTGGAAGCAGCCGACCTGCGGCGCGGCGATGCCCACCGCGCCAGGGCCGGCCAGGCGCGTCTCCTCCAGGTCGTCGACGAAGCGCTGAAACTCGGCGCCGAAGTCCGCCACCGGCGACGAGACCTGCTTGAGGCGCTCGTCCGGGTATTCCAGGATCTCGCGTACCGCCATGCGTCAGCCGACCAGGGTATCGACGGGCTGCACGACCACCTCGATCCCCTCGCGATGCAGCGGCGCGACGGCCTTCTCGATGGCACCGATACCCTCTCTGGCCAGGCCCTCGATCACCATGATGTAGATGGGATGGGCGATGCTGCCGCCGACGTCGGATTCGAGATCCAGGATGTTGAGGCCGGCCTCGGCCAGGGCGCCGGTGACGCGGGCGACGATACCGGCACGGTCCGCTCCGTGCACGGTGATACGCACGTCCGGCACCAGGTGGCGATGCAGCCCGCCCTCGATGGGGTCGACGTGGATGCGCAGCCCCATCCCATCCGCCAGCGGGGCGAGCAGGTCGGCCAGCCCCTCCGGCCCCGTCTCGCCCTGCACCATGAGCATGATGGTGAAGCTGCTCCCCAGACGCATCATCGAGGCCTCGCCCAGGTGGGCGCCGGCCTCGAACAGCCGCGCGGTAAGGGCGGCGACGATACCCGGCCGGTCCTCGCCGACCACCGTGACCATGTTCCACTCGCTCATTGGACCTGTCCTCTCCTTCTTGTTGTTGTCAGGCAGTGCGGCATCGTCAGCGCAGAATACCCGCGGCCTCAGCCTGCCGCGCTGATCCAGATCAGGCTGGCCATGCGCCCGGTGTCGTGATCGCGGCGGTAGGAATAGAAACGCGCGGCATCGCTGACGGTACACAGGCCGCCGCCGTGCACGGCGGCGATACCCATTCCCGCGAGACGCCGGCGCGCCAGCGTGAAGATGTCGGCCTGCCAGCGGCCGCGCGCATTGGGCATGAAGCAGTCGCCGGCCTTCGCATCCTGCGCGAGAAAGGCCGCGCGCACCTCCTCCCCCACCTCGAAGACCGCCGGGCCGATGGCCGGCCCCAGCCAGGCCAGCAGCTCGGCCGGGTCCTCGTCGAGCGCCGCCACCGTGGCCTCCAGCACGCCACCGGCCAGGCCGCGCCAGCCGGCATGGGCCGCAGCGACACGATCCCCGCGGCGGTTGCAGATAAGCACGGGCAGGCAGTCGGCGGTCTGCACCACGCATACCGCCCCGGGGCCGAAGGCCACCGAGGCGTCGGCGGCCGCTACGCCGGCGATGCGGCCGGCGTCCACGACGGTCGTCCCGTGCACCTGTTCGAGCCAGGCGGGCTCGGCCGGCAGGCCCAGGGCATTACGCAGTGCCTGACGGTTGGCCGCCACGGCCTGCGGGTTGTCGCCCACGTGCGTGGCGAGATTGAGGCTGTCGAAGGGGGCCTGGCTCACCCCCCCCAGGCGGGTGGTGGAGACGGCGCACACGCCGGCCGGCGCCGGCCAGGCCGGCCGCAGCCAGCGTGTGTCGTCCGGTATCGCCGTCATGCCGGGGTCTCCGCGGCCAGCAGGTCGACCAGGGCCTGCATGTCCTCCGGCAGGGGCACCTCCCAGGCAATCGGCTCGCCGGTGACAGGATGCTCGAGTTCCAGGCGCGTGGCATGCAGGGCCTGGCGGCGAAGGCCGCGCAGCGCGGCCTGGAGCGTCTCCGAGGCGCCGGCCGGCACGCGCGACCGGCCACCGTAGACCGGATCGCCGACGATGGGGTGCTGGATATGGGCCATGTGCACGCGAATCTGGTGCGTACGGCCGGTCTCCAGGCTCACGCGCAACAGGGTGTGATGGGCAAAGCGCACCTCGACCCGGTAGTGCGTAACGGCCGGCTTGCCGCTCTCCACCACCGCCATGCGCTTGCGATCCACCGGGTGGCGGCCGATGTTGCCCTCCACCGTGCCGCCGGCAACCACGGGGCCATGCACCAGCGCCAGGTACTGGCGACTCACGCTGCGCGCCTGCAGCTGCTCCACCAGCGACTTGTGCGCGGTGAGGGTGCGTGCCACCACCAGCAGGCCGCTGGTCTCCTTGTCCAGGCGGTGCACGATGCCGGCCCGCGGCACCCCGGCGAGTTCCGGGGCGTGGTGCAGCAGGGCGTTCTGCAGGGTGCCGGCCCAGTTGCCGGCCGCCGGATGGGTCACCAGGCCCGCCGGCTTGTTGATCACCAGCAGGGCCTCGTCCTCGTACACGATGTCGAGCGGGATCGGCTCGGCCGCCACGGTCTCCTCTGCCGGCATGCTGTCGGCCACCACCCGCACCCGCTCGCCGCCGGCCACCGCCTCCTTCGGCTTCATGGCCTGCCCGTCCACCATCACCTTGCCCTCGCGTATCCACTGCGTGAGACGGCTGCGCGAATACTGCGGAAAGACCTGCGCCAGCGCCTGATCCAGGCGTGCGTCGGCGAGTTCGTCGGGGATGACGGCATTGAGGGTTTCGGTTTGCGACACGTGACGGGATTCCGGTTGACGTTACGAGGCTTGCGGCAACTGCGTTATACTGCGCGCTCGTTACTTTAGCCGATACGCGAGCCCGACCACAGCCATGCGCGCCGTTTTTGTCCTGATTGCCGTCTCCCTGCTCAGTGCCTGCGCCTCCCTGCAGAGCGACCCCACCGCCGACTGGTCCGCCGCGCGTCTGTACAGCGAGGCCAAGGATCAGCTCGAGAATGGCAACTACGAGCAGTCGATCAACTACTTCGAGACGCTGGAGGCCCGCTATCCCTTCGGCCGCTACGCCCAGCAGGCCCAGCTCGAGATCGCCTACGCCTACTACAAGTACGACGAGCCGGATTCGGCCATCGCCGCGGCCGACCGCTTCATCAAGCTCAACCCGCGCCACCCGCACGTGGACTACGCCTACTATCTCAAGGGCCTGGTCAACTTCAATCGCGGCCGCAGCTTCATGGACCGCTTCATCAAGCGCGATCCCTCGGACATGGACCCGCAGCCGCTGACCCAGGCCTTCAACGACTTCTCCACCCTGGTGCAGCGCTTCCCCGACAGCCGCTACGCCCCGGATGCCCGCCAGCGCAGTGTCTTCCTGCGCAACGAGCTGGCCGAATACGAGATCAAGGTCGCCGACTACTACCTGCGTCGCGGCGCCTGGCTCGCCGTGGCCAAGCGCTGCCAGTACGTGCTGGAGACCTATCCCGGCGCCGAGGCGACGCCGAAGGCGCTCTCGCTGCTCGCACGCGCCTACGCCGAGCTCGGCAAGACCGACCTCGAGCGCGACACGCGCCGGGTGCTGGAACTGAACTACCCGGACTACGCCCGGCAGGATCGGGCCCGGCAGGATCAGGATTGAACGGACAACAAAGAGGGGAAGAGCGATGTGGGATTTCTTCCGGACCGTCAGACACCGCCACTCGGTACGCCGCTACCAGCCGGACATGCCGGTGGAGGAAGGCAAGCTGCACGCCATCCTGGAGACGGCCATCGCCGCCCCCTCGGCCGGTGACCTGCAGGCCTATCGCATCATCGCCGTGACCAACGCCGGCCTGCGGCAGCAGCTCGCCGCGGCGGCCAGGCAGGACTTCATCGCCACCGCCCCGGTGGTGCTGGTCTTCTGCACCGACCCCGCCCGTTCCGAACAGCAGTTCGGCCAGCGCGGGCACGACCTCTTCGCCATCCAGGACGCCACCGTCGCCGCGGCCTATGCCCAGCTCGCCGTGGTGGCCGCCGGCATGGCCTCCACCTGGGTCGGGCACTTCGACCCCGCCGCCCTGCGCGAGACACTCGCCATCAACGACGACCTCGAACCCGTCGCCCTGCTCTGCATCGGCTACCCGGACGAACTCCCGGAACCGACGCCACGGCGACACATGGACGAGATCGTGGAAAAACGCGACTAGGCACAAACGACAACGCCCCGCAGATGCGGGGCGTTCTGCTCTAGAGGCCCGAGAATCCAGGCGCCACAGAGAACACAGAGGTCACAGAGGATGGTGCGCTCTAATGTCCTCTGTGACCTCTGTGGCAAACCGCCCTCAGATCGCCTCCGGCCCTTCCTCGCCCGTGCGGATGCGGATCACGCGCTCGACGGGCGTGACGAAGATCTTGCCGTCGCCGATCTTGCCGGTGCGGGCCGCACTGGAGATGGCCTCGACGCAGGTGTCGACCACGCTGTCGTCCACCACCAGCTCGATCTTCACCTTGGGCAGGAAGTCGACCACGTATTCCGCGCCGCGATAGAGCTCGGTGTGCCCCTTCTGCCGGCCGAAGCCCTTGACCTCGGTGGCGGTCAGGCCGGTGATACCGGCGTCGGTGAGCGCCTCGCGTACGTCCTCGAGCTTGAAGGGCTTGATGATGGCCTCGACCTTTTTCATTCCACGTCCTCCGAAAAGATGAATCTGAGAGCTTAGGGATTAGCTTAGCGTCAAATGCCGCGGCCGTAACCGCTGGTGATCGGGTAACGCCGATCCTTGCCGAAGGCGCGCTGCGTGATGCGCACGCCTGGCGGCGCCTGCCGGCGCTTGTATTCGTTGTTGAGCACCATCGACATCACGCGCCGCACCGTGGCCTCCTCGTAGCCGTCGGCGACGATCTGCGGCAGCGACCAGTCGCGCTCGACGAAGCGCTCGAGGATGCCGTCGAGGATGTCGTAGGGCGGCAGCGAGTCCTGGTCGACCTGGTCCGGTGCGAGTTCGGCGGACGGGGGGCGTTCGATCACCCGCTCCGGGATCACCGGGCCGCCCGGCAGGCCGTTGCGGTAGCGCGCCAGGCGGTAGACCTGGGTCTTGGCCACGTCCTTGAGCGGGGCGAAGCCGCCGGCCATGTCGCCGTAGAGCGTGGCATAGCCCACGGCCATCTCGCTCTTGTTGCCGGTGGTGAGCAGCATGCGGCCGGTCTTGTTGGAGATGGCCATGAGCACGATGCCGCGGCAGCGCGCCTGGATGTTCTCCTCGGTGGTATCGCGCGGCAGACCGCGAAACTCGGCTTCCAGCATGCCGAGGAAGGCGGTGAAGGCCGGCTCGATGGGGATGTTGCGGTATTTCACGCCCAGCGCCCGGGCCTGGGCCTGGGCATCGCTGACGCTCATGTCGGCGGTATAGCGCGAGGGCATCATCACCGCCTCCACCGCCTCGGCGCCCAGGGCATCGACGGCGATGGCCAGGGTGAGCGCCGAGTCGATGCCGCCCGAGAGCCCCAGCACCACGCCGTTGAAGCCGTTCTTGGCCACGTAGTCGCGCACGCCCAGCACCAGGGCCCGGTAGATCGCCGCCTCGGGGGCGAGCACCGCGGCCAGTTCGGCGTCGTGTTCGCGGGGGTCGAGGTGCACGTCGACGGTGTACACGCCCTCCTCGAAGGCCGGTGCACGGAACCGCGGCTCGCCGTCGGCGCCCAGCACCATGGACTCGCCGTCGAACACCAGTTCGTCCTGACCGCCCACCAGGTTCACGTAGACGATAGGCAGGCCGGTGTCGCGGATGCGGTCGCCCAGCGCCTGCAGGCGCTCGTCACGCTTGCCGCAGTGAAAGGGCGAGGCATTGATGTTGAGGATGAGCTCGGCCCCGGCCTCGGCCGCGAGCTTGCAGGGGTCCGGATGCCAGACGTCCTCGCAGACGGTGAGCCCCAGGCGGATGCCGTCGAGCTCGACCACGGCGGGCCGCGTGCCCGGCGCGAAGTAGCGCCGCTCGTCGAAGACGCCGTAGTTGGGCAGCACCTGCTTGTGGTACTCGGCCAGCACGTGCCCGTCGCGCAGGTAGAGCGCGGCGTTGTAGAGCACCATGCCCTCGGCCACCGGCGCGCCGAGCATCACGTCGATGCCGCGCACCGTTTCGGTGATGTGATGGAGCGCCTTCTCCACCCGCTCGAGCAGGCTGGGGCGGTAGAGCAGGTCTTCCGGTGGATAGCCCGTGAGCGCGAGCTCAGGGAACAGGATCAGGCGCGCACCCGCGTCATCGCGCGCGCGCCCGGCCGCCTCGATGACCTTCTGCGCGTTGCCCTCGACATCGCCCACCAGGAAGTCGAGCTGGGCGAGCGCGATTCGCAGGCTGCGGCCCATCTAGCTGCCGAGCAGTTCGCGCATGCGTTCGCCCATCTGCGCGGGCGAGCGCACGATGGCCACGCCGGCGGCCTCCAGCGCGGCGAACTTCTGCTCGGCCGTGCCCTGGCCACCGGAGATGATGGCGCCGGCATGGCCCATGCGCTTGCCGGCCGGGGCCGTGACGCCCGCGATGTAGGCCACCACCGGCTTGGTGACCTGGGCCTGGATATAGGCCGCCGCCTCTTCCTCGGCACTGCCGCCGATCTCGCCGACCATGATGATGCCCTCGGTCTGCGGGTCGTCCTGGAAACGGCTCAGGCAGTCGATGAAGTTCATGCCGTGGATGGGGTCGCCGCCGATGCCCACGCAGGTGGACTGCCCGAGGCCGGCGAGCGTGGTCTGGTGCACGGCCTCGTAGGTGAGGGTGCCCGAACGGGAGACGATGCCGATGCGGCCCGGCTGGTGGATGGCACCCGGCATGATGCCGATCTTGCAGGCACCCGGCGTGATCACGCCCGGACAGTTGGGGCCGATGAGCACGGCATCCGGGTAATCGGCGAGCGCGGCCTTCACGCGCAGCATGTCCAGCACCGGGATGCCCTCGGTGATGCAGACGATCACGCGGATGCCGGCATCGGCGGCCTCGAGGATGGCGTCGGCGGCGAAGGGCGCGGGCACATAGATCATGCTGGCCTCGGCACCGGTCGCGGCCACCGCGTCGTGCACGGTGTCGAACACCGGCAGGTCGAGATGGGTCTGCCCACCCTTGCCCGGCGTCACACCGCCGACCATCTGCGTGCCGTAGGCGATGGCCTGCTCGGAATGGAAGGTGCCCTGCTTGCCGGTGAAGCCCTGGCAGATCACGCGCGTGTTGCGGTCGACGAGGATGCTCATTGCGCACCTCCAACGGCCGCGACGACCTTCTGCGCGGCATCGGTGAGCCCCTCGGCACTGATGATGTTGAGGCCGCTGTCGGCCAGCAGCTGGCGCCCGCGCTCGACGTTGGTGCCCTCCAGGCGCACCACCACCGGCACGGCCACGTGCACCTCCTCCACGGCGCGGATGATGCCCTCGGCGATGAGATCGCAACGCACGATGCCGCCGAAGATGTTCACCAGCACGCCCTGCACCTTCTCATCCGAGAGGATCAGCTTGAAGGCCTCGGCCACCCTTTCGGCAGTGGTGCCGCCGCCCACGTCCAGGAAGTTGGCGGGCGCGCCGCCATGCAGCTTGATGAGGTCCATGGTGGCCATGGCCAGCCCGGCACCGTTGACCATGCAGCCGATGTTGCCGTCCAGGCGGATGTAGTTGAGCGCATGCTCGGCCGCGCTGGCCTCGGCCGCATCCTCCTGCCGGATGTCGCGCAGCTCCGCGAGTGCCGGGTGACGGTAGAGGGCGTTGTCGTCGAGGTTGAGCTTGGCATCCAGCGCGACGAGTTCGCCCGTGCCGGTGACGATCAGCGGGTTGATCTCGACCAGGCTGGCATCACTCTCGACGAACAGCGCATACAGCTTCGCCAGCAGGCGGCCGAAGGCCTTGATCTGCTCGCCCTCGAGCCCGAGGGCGAAGGCCAGACGGCGGCCGATATAGGGCTGAAAGCCTGCCGCCGGATGCACGTGGGCGGTGACGATCCGCTCCGGCGTATTCGCCGCCACTTCCTCGATGTCCATGCCGCCGGCCGCCGAGGCCATGATCGCCACCTGGCGGCGCGCGCGGTCGACCAGCAGGCTCAGGTACAGCTCGCGGGCGATGTCGGTGAGCGGCTCGATGAGCAGGGTGTCGACGGGCAGCCCCTCCGCACCGGTCTGGTGGGTGGCGAGCCGGGTACCGAGCAGCTGCTCGGCCGCGGCGCGCAGCTCGTCGGTCGAGCGCACGAGTTTCACGCCACCCGCCTTGCCGCGGCCGCCGGCATGGACCTGGGCCTTCACCACCCAGCCCTCGCCGCCCAGCGTGGCGGCGGCACTCACGGCCGCATCGACGTCCTGCGCAGACACGCCGGTGGGAACGGGGATGCCACGGTCGCGAAACAGCGCCTTGGCCTGATATTCGTGGAGATGCATGGTCGCGTGCTTTATTCTTGGTTGGCTGGTAATTTTGGATGAAACCACGGCCGCACGCAAAGTGAAACCCGCGGCCTCTACAATAAAAGGCAACCCGGAAAGACCCCATGTTCCGCACCCTGCTCATCATCGCCGCCATCGCCGTGGCAGCCCTGCTGCTCCGCCGCCTGCTCACCGCGCGCCCCTCGGGCGAGGACCAGCCGCCGCGCGTGCGCGAGGAACGCGACATGGTGCGCTGTGCACACTGCGGCCTGCACATCCCGGCAAACACGGCCGTGCGTGCCGGCGACAGGACCTACTGCAGCGAAGAACACCGCCGGCTCGATCAGCCGGACTGACCAGCACCGCATCATGCCCGCCTGGATCGATCTCGACACCGACCGCCAGGGATGGCGCTCCCTGCGCCTGTTCAACCTCTACCGCCTGCTGGTGGCGGTGCTGCTGCTCGGGCTGTGGCTGCTGGAGATGAACCCGCGGGGGCCCGGGCGCTTCGATGCCGGGCTCTATCTCACCACCGATATCGTCTACACCGCACTGGCCCTGCTGGCCTTCGTCGCCGGCAGCCTGCGCTCGCCGCCCTTTTTGATCCAGATCCTGGCACTGGTCGCCATCGACATCGTCTGCATCGTGCTCCTGATGCATGCCAGTGGCGGCATCACCAGCGGGCTGGGCATGCTACTCATCCCGGTGATCGCCGCCGCCAGCCTGCTGGTGCCGGGCCGGCTGGCGGCCCTGTTTGCCGCGCTGGCCTCCATCGCCCTGCTCGCCGACCAGGGGATCTCGCACTGGTTCGACCCGAAATACGCCGGCAGCTACACCCAGACCGGCCTGCTCGGCCTGATCCTGTTCTTCACCGCCATCATCGCCATGATCCTGGCACGTCGCGCCGAGGAGAGCGCCGCCCTGGCCACGCGGCGCGGCGTCGACCTGGCCGACCTCACCGCGCTCAACGAACACATCCTCGAGCGCATGCAGTCCGGCATGCTGGTGGTGGACGACGACGGCAACATCCGTTCCATCAACGAGGCCGCCTGGCAGCTGCTCGGCAACCCGGCCCACGGCAACCCCTACCTGCTGCGACGCCTCTCCCCTGCGCTCTGCGACGCCCTGAACGACTGGCTCAGGACCCGGCGCGCCGGCCCGGTGCGCCTGCAGCCGGACCTGGCCAGCGGGCGGGAGATCCAGGCCCGCTTCACCCGCCTCGAGCTCACGGCCCAGCCGGCCACCCTCATCGCCCTGGAAAACGCCGCCGACATCAACCGCCAGCTGCAGGACGAGAAGCTGCTCTCGCTGGGCCGGCTCACGGCCAACATCGCCCACGAGATCCGCAACCCCCTGGGGGCCATCAGCCACGCCGCCCAGCTGCTGGACGAGTCCGAGGCCCTGGACCCGGCCGATGCCCGCCTGGCGCGCATCATCCACGACCAGTCCCACCGGGTGAACGAGATCATCCAGGACGTGCTGCGCCTGTCGCGGCGCGAACCGGCCCGCCCCGTGCCCATCGCACTGCAATCCTGGCTTGCGGCCTTCGCCGAGGAATTCGTCACCAGCAAGGGGCTGGCGGCAGGACAGCTGCGCATCACCGTCAGCCCGCCCCAGGCCGAGGTGATGTTCGATCGCGGCCAGCTGCACCAGCTGCTGTGGAATCTCTGCAGCAATGCCGTCAAGTACGGCACGGCCGAGGGCGAGGAACCCCGTGTCGAGATCAATGCCGGCCAGTCCGAGCACCTCGGGCGCGCCTATCTCGACGTCATCGATCACGGCCCGGGCATCCCCGCCGAGATCCGCCCCCAGCTGTTCGAGCCCTTCTTCACCACCAGCGCCCAGGGCACCGGGCTCGGCCTCTACATCGCGCGCGAACTCTGCGAAAATAACCAGTCACGGATCGAATACCTGCCGGTGCCCAGCGGGGGCAGCTGCTTTCGCATCCTGTTCGATGGAGCCCGCGACCAGACATGACCATTCAGCACATCCTCATCGTCGACGACGAGCCGGACATCCGCGAACTGTTCGAGATCACGCTGGGCCGCATGGGCCACGACACGCGCTCGGCCGCCAGCCTGCACGAGGCACGCGAGCTGCTGGACAGCCGGGACTTCGACCTCTGCCTGACCGACATGCGCCTGCCGGACGGCAACGGCATCGAGCTCGTCAGCCACATCCAGGCCACCCGCCCCGAACTGCCCGTGGCCGTGATCACCGCCTTCGGCAGCATGGACACGGCCATCGAGGCCCTCAAGGCCGGCGCCTTCGACTTCGTCTCCAAGCCCGTGGACCTCAAGATGCTGCGCGACCTGGTCAGCAGTGCGCTGCGGCTGTCACGCACGGACGAGCCGGCCATCGAGCGCCCGGCAGCACCGGGCGACCAGACAGGTGGCGATTGCGAACTGCTGGGCGACTCGGCCTGCATGCGCCAGCTCAAGGGCACCATCGGCAAGCTCGCCCGCAGCCAGGCCCCGGTCTACATCCGCGGCGAGTCCGGCAGCGGCAAGGAACTCGTCGCCCGCCAGATCCATCAGCACGGACCCCGCGCCCAGGCCCCCTTCGTCCCGGTGAACTGCGGCGCGATACCCGCCGAGCTGATGGAGAGCGAGTTCTTCGGCCACCTCAAGGGCAGCTTCACCGGCGCCACCGCCGACAAGAACGGCCTGTTCCAGGCGGCCGATGGCGGCACCCTGTTCCTCGACGAGGTCGCCGAGCTGCCCATGCACATGCAGGTCAAGCTGCTGCGCGCCATCCAGGAGCGCGCCATCAAGCCGGTGGGCGCCGCCCGCGAGGTGCCGGTGGACGTGCGCATCCTCAGCGCCACCCACAAGGACCTGGCCGAGGAGGTCCGCGAGGGCCGCTTCCGGCAGGACCTCTACTACCGCCTCAACGTCATCCAGCTCGACGTGCCGCCCCTGCGCGAGCGCATCGACGACCTGCCCCGGCTGGCCGACCACTTCCTCGCCCGCCTGGCCGACCGCTGGGGTACCGACACCCCGGCGCTCAGCAGCGCCGCCCGCGAGGCCCTCATGCACTACCCCTTCCCGGGCAACGTGCGCGAACTGGAGAACATCCTCGAGCGGGCCGCCACGCTGTGCGAGGGCGCGGCCATCGGCGTCGACGACCTGCAACTGGGCGAGACCGGCCTGTTCACCGAGGCCGGCCCGAACGCCCCCGCCGCCACCGACACCACGCCGAAGAACGAGCGCACCGACCTCAACCAGCTCCTCGGGCACACCGAGAAGGAGGCCATCATCGAGGCCCTGGAGAGGACCCGCTGGAACCGCACCCAGGCCGCCAAGCTGCTCGGGCTCACCCTGCGCCAGCTGCGCTACCGGCTGAAGAAGCTGGGCGTGGAATGATCGAACAACGACAACAGGACAGTTTGTGTCACAGGTTGACACAAACTGTCCGACCATCTGTGTCAACCGCTCCCAGCAGAGCCCCTTCATTCCGGACCAGACAACCGCTCACCCCCGCCGAGCGACCGCTGAATCCCTCCAGGCTGAAACTTCCAAACTTGGCACGGAACCTGAATACAGACTGACAGCTGCGCAGGAAGGCCACTCGCGACCTGCGACAACTTCGGCGCGGCAGGCACGGGTTCACATTATCGACGTATCTGCCGTGCTAGAGTCACACCGCCAACGGTTTACTTACGTGAAACACTCAGGAGTCACAACCATGAAAAAGCAACAGGGCTTTACCCTTATCGAACTCATGATCGTGGTCGCGATCATCGGTATTCTGGCTGCCATCGCCATCCCGCAGTATCAGGACTACATCGCTCGCGCGCAGGTCAATCGTGTGATGGCGGAAGCCGGCGCGGTCAGGACCTCCGTGGAGGACTGCATCCTCAATGGCCGTCTTGTTATTGGCACGGCTGCAGGCCAGTGTGATCCGGGCGCGACCGGCTCCAACCTCCTCACTGGCGCCTCCCAGACCGGCATCGCCCTGCCGGCTGGTACTGGCGTACCGCAGGTCACCGACCCGCTCACCGCGACCTCGACCATCGTGGCCACCTTCGGCAACAATGCGGCCGCGGCTCTTCAGGGCTCTACCCTGACCTGGACCCGCACTACCGATGGCACCTGGGCCTGCACCACCACTGTTCCGGCCAAGTATGTCCCGAACGGCTGTAGCTAAGCTTTAAGTAAGACAAGGCGCTGGGGGAAACCCAGCAAAAAAGCCCCCGTAGCAGCGGGGGCTTTTTTTTGCCTAGCTTTATGGGCTTACTCACAGAGAAACCCAAGATTAGGACTAAAACCCAATATTCTGAGAACCTTGTCACGAAACTTGCATAACCCTGACTGCGGAACCCCTCCGTGACGTCAGTGACGACCATATGAAAAACACATCTGCCGGATTTACCCCTCATAGAAATAATGATTGTGGTGGCGATCATTGGCATCTTGGCTGCCATGGCCATTCCGATATATCAGGGTCACGTCATACGCACGCAGGTCACACGGGTGTATGCTGAGCTGAGCAATCTACGAACACAGACGGAAGACCTGCTTTCTCAGGGCCGCCTGCCTGCTGATGCCAGCGACGAGCTGGGGTATTCGGCAAACAATCTACTATCTGCCGAACCGGCTGTAGATTTCTCTGCTGGAGACGGATCCGGGAGCATTATCGCGTCATTTGGCAACAACGCATCTTCAACAATCCATGGGGCCATCATGACCCTGTCGCGCTCCGCCAGCGGTAGCTGGGCTTGTACGCTGAATGCCGGCACGGCAAGCGGTTGGCACACAAAATACAGCCCTGCTGGCTGTGATTAGCTACCGCTGTATCAATCATATTGGAGCAGGCCGCATTGAAAGTGACCGTTTTGAAGAGAATTCAGTCAACTATCCATCATTTGAAAATTGACAAGTCAGCAAGGTCCGTTAACATGCTGTAATCACATAAAAATTAAACGGACACTCTCAGGATGGGCATCACCTCCGCGAACCCCAAGCTCTCCGGCCTCGCCCGCCGCCTCGTCCAGGACGGCCTGCTCGACGAGGCCAAGGCCCTGGCGGCGCAGGACGACGCGCAGAAGAAGCGCATCCCCCTGGTCGCCTATCTGGTCGAAAGCAAGAAGGTCGATGCCCGTGCCGTCGCCCAGGCCGGGTCGCTGGAATTCGGCATCCCCGTCTTCGACCTGACCGTGATCGACCACGAGGCCATCCCCAAGGACCTGCTCTCGGAAAAGCTGGTGCGCAAGCACCATGCCCTGCCGCTCATCAAACGGGGCAACCGGCTGTTCGTGGCCGTCTCGGACCCGATGAACATGCTGGCGCTGGACGAGATGAAGTTCAACACGGGTATCGCCACCGAGCCCGTCATCGTCCAGCACGACAAGCTCACCAAGCTCATCGAGGATGTCCTCTCCGCTGCCGACAGCTCCATGGAGGACCTGGAACTCGACGACGACCTCGACAACCTCGAGATCAACGCCGAGAAGGAAGACAAGGGGGATGTATCCGAGTCCGATGCCGACGACACGCCCATCGTGCGCTTCGTCAACAAGGTGCTGCTGGACGCCATCAATCGCAAGGCCTCGGACATCCACTTCGAACCCTACGAGAAGAAGTACCGGGTACGCTACCGTATCGATGGCGTGCTGCAGGAGGTCTCCAGCCCGCCGGTGAACCTGGCACCGCGCATCGCCGCCCGCGTCAAGGTCATGTCCCGCATGGACATCTCCGAGCGACGCATCCCGCAGGATGGCCGCATCAAGATGCAGCTGTCCAAGAACCGGGCCATCGACTTTCGCGTCAACACCCTGCCCACGCTCTGGGGCGAGAAGATCGTACTACGTATCCTCGACCCCACCAGCGCCCAGCTCGGCATCGACGTGCTGGGCTACGAGGAAGACCAGAAACAGCTCTACCTCGATGCCCTCTCCAAGCCCTACGGCATGATCCTCGTCACCGGCCCCACCGGCAGCGGAAAGACCGTCTCCCTCTATACCGGCCTCAACATCCTCAACACCCCGGACCGCAACATCTCCACCGCCGAGGACCCGGCCGAGATCAATCTCACCGGCATCAACCAGGTAAACGTGAACCCCAAGGTCGGCCTCACCTTCGCCAATGCCCTGCGCGCCTTCCTGCGCCAGGACCCGGACATCATCCTGGTGGGCGAGATCCGCGACCTGGAAACGGCCGAGATCGCCATCAAGGCGGCCCAGACCGGGCATCTGGTGCTCTCGACCCTGCATACCAACGACGCCCCGCAGACCCTGGCCCGCCTCATGAACATGGGGGTGCCGGCCTACAACATCGCCTCCGCCGTCTCGCTGATCATCGCCCAGCGCCTCGGCCGGCGCCTGTGCAACAGCTGCAAGGCGGTGGACGATGTGCCTCGCGAGGCCCTGCTGGAAGAGGGCTTCCGCGAGGACGAGCTGGGGAGCCTGACCATCTACAAGGCGGTAGGCTGTGACGAGTGCGCCAACGGCTACAAGGGCCGCGTGGGCATCTACCAGGTCATGCCGCTGTCCGAGGAGATGGGGCGCATCATCATGGAGGGTGGCAACGCCATCCAGCTCGCCGATCAGGCAAAAAAAGAAGGTATCCCCGATTTGCGAGAATCCGGCCTCAACAAGGTGCGGGCCGGCGTGACCAGCCTGGAAGAAATCAACCGCGTAACCAAGGACTAACCCATGGCCGCCAAAGCCGCAAAATCCGACAAGATGATCTTCGTCTGGGAAGGCACGGACAAGAAGGGATCGAAGATCAAGGGCGAGATGGAAGGCGCGAGCGACGCCATCATCAAGGCCGACCTGCGCCGCCAGGGCATCAATCCGCTCAAGGTACGCAAGAAACCCAAGCCCTTGCTTGGCGGAAAGAAGAAGATTACCTCCAAGGACATCGCGATCTTCTCCCGCCAGCTCGCCACCATGATGTCGGCCGGGGTACCGCTGGTACAGGCCTTCGAGATCGTCGGCCGCGGCCACGAGAACCCCAGCATGCAGGATATGATCCTGGCGATTAAGTCCGACCTCGAAGGCGGCACACCGCTGGCCGACGCGCTTGGCAAGCACCCGGCACAATTTGACTCGCTGTTCGTCAACCTGGTGCGGGCAGGCGAACAGGCCGGTGCACTCGAGACGCTGCTCGACAAGATCGCCACCTACAAGGAAAAGACCGAAGCCATCAAGGCCAAGATCAAGAAGGCCCTGATGTACCCGACCGCCGTGCTGATCGTTGCCTTTATCGTCACCACCATCCTGCTGCTCTTCGTGGTGCCACAGTTCGAGGAGCTCTTCAAGGGCTTTGGCGCCGACCTGCCGGCCTTCACCCAGTGGCTGATCGATATCTCCCGCTGGCTGCAAAGCTACTGGTATATCCTGTTTGGCGGTATCGGTATTGCCATCTTCGGCTTTATCGAGATCAACAAGCGTTCCGCCGAGTTTCGACGCAGGCGCGACATTGTCGCCCTCAAGATCCCTGTCATCGGTGACCTTCTACGCAAGTCTGCCATTGCTAGATTTGCCCGCACCCTGGCCACCATGTTTGCGGCTGGCGTACCGCTGGTCGAGGCCATGGACTCGGTTGCCGGGGCGACAGGCAACGCCCTCTACCAGGAAGCCACGCTGAAGATGCGCGACGATACCTCGTCGGGCACGCAGCTGCAGGCATCCATGCGCTCCACCAATCTGTTCCCCAACATGGTGGTACAGATGGTGGCGATTGGTGAGGAATCCGGTTCGCTCGAAGACATGCTGTCCAAGGTGGCCGACTTCTACGAGGAAGAAGTCGACAACATGGTGGACGGCCTCAGCAGCCTGCTCGAACCGCTCATCATGGCCATCCTGGGTGTACTCGTCGGTGGCCTGGTCGTGGGCATGTACCTGCCGATCTTCAAAATGGGCTCGGTCATCTAACCCATGCAGGAATTTTTCGCCTTTTACGAAGCCCACCCCGTGGGCTTCGTCGTTGTGGTCGGGCTGTTCGGCCTGCTCGTGGGCAGCTTTCTGAACGTCGTGGCCCTGCGCCTGCCGGTGATGCTGGAACGCGGCTGGCGGCAGGAATGCCGCGCGTGGCTGGCTGATGATGACACCGCCCCCACGGTCCCCGCCGAGGAGACCGAGCGCTTCAACCTCATCGTTCCGCGATCCCGGTGCCCGTCCTGCGGACACAGGATTACGGCACTCGAGAACATCCCCGTCATCAGCTGGCTGGTGCTGCGCGGCAAGTGTCGCGCCTGTGGCACACACATCTCCTTCCAGTACCCGGCCGTGGAACTCGCCGCCGCGGTGCTCGCCATGGTCGTCGCCTGGCACTTCGGCGTGACCTGGCAGACGCTGGCCGCCGTGGGACTCACCTGGACGCTGCTGGTGCTGAGCGTGATCGACATCCGCACCCAGCTGCTGCCGGACGTGATCACCCTGCCCCTGTTGTGGGCCGGCATCATCGTCAACTTCGGCAATCTCTTCACCGATCTCGAATCCGCCGTGCTCGGCGCGATCTTCGGCTACCTGATCCTGTGGGTCGTCTACCAGTTCTTCCGCCTGCTCACCGGCAAGGAGGGCATGGGCTTTGGCGACTTCAAGCTGCTGGCGGCCATCGGCGCCTGGCTGGGCTGGCAGTTCCTGCCGCTCGTGATCCTGCTTTCGGCCGTGGTCGGTGCAGCGGTAGGGCTATCGCTGATCGCCTTCCGCGGACGCGACCGCAACATCCCCATCCCCTTCGGCCCCTACCTGGCCGGCGGCGGCTGGATCGCGCTGCTCTGGGGCGAGGAGATCATGCGGGCCTATCTCGGCCCGACGGCCTTCTGATCCGCGCATGCTGCGCATCGGCCTCACCGGTGGCATCGGTTGCGGCAAGTCCACCGTCGCCGGGCTGTTCGCACGGCACCACGTCCCGGTCATCGACAGCGACCTCATCGCCCGCGAGGTGGTCGCCCCCGGGCAACCCGCGCTCGAGGAGATCGTGCAGACCTTCGGTCGCGAGATGCTGCAGGCCGACGGCCGTCTCGACCGGGCCGCGCTGCGCGAGGCCGTCTTTCATGACCGCGAGGCGCTCGACCGCCTGAACGCCATCGTGCACCCGCGGGTACGCGCGGCGATTGCCACGGGTCTCGGCCAGATCGACGCGGCCTATTGCATCGTCGTCGTGCCCCTGCTGATCGAGGCGGGCATGACCGATCTGGTGGACCGCATCCTGGTGGTCGACTGCGACCGCGACGTACAACTCGCCCGCATACTCGACCGGGACGGCATGACCCGCGAGCTGGCCGAAGCCATCCTGGCCAGCCAGGCGGACCGCGAGACCCGACTCGGGCAGGCCGACGACGTGATCGACAACAATGCCGACATCGCCGGACTCACGGCGCAGGTCGATGTGCTGGATCGTCGCTATCGCGGGCTGGCCGGCGCACGCGGCGGGGATGTGTGAGGCGGCAAGGCGTGCGAGAATAGCGCGCACGACCATCTGAGCAGAAGTCACGGCAGAACGTGAGCGACACCATCACCTACGAACAACCGCTGAACGAGCGCCTGCGCACCCTGCTGCGCCTGGAGGCGCTGATGGCGCGCTTCGACTATTGCCTGCCGCTCGACAGCCACTGGGACACGCACTGCGCCCTGGTGACGCTCATGGAGATCTTCCAGCTCTCCACCCGTGGCGACCTCAAGAGCGACCTGATGAAGGAACTGGACCGGCAGATCGCCAACCTCAGTCGCCTGAGCCGCGAGCCGGACGTGGACCAGACCCGCCTGGAAGGCATCATCGACCGCCAGCGCCAGCAGATCAAAAAACTGCACGACATGGCCGGACAGCTGGGCCGGCACCTGAAGGACAACGACTTCATCAACGCCCTGCGCCAGCGCACCTCCATCCCCGGCGGCACCTGCGACTTCGACCTGCCGGCCTACCACCACTGGCTGTCGCGCCCGGTGGCACGGCGCCGGGAACAGCTCGAACTCTGGATCACGCCGTTTCGCGAGGTGCAGGAGGCCATCGATCTGGTGCTCGGCCTCATCCGCGACAGCGCCACGCCGCGCCAGGAAGTGGCCAGGCAGGGCTTCTACCAGCAGAACCTCGAGCTCTCCCAGCCCTACCAGATCATCCGCGTGGAGCTGCCGGCCAACGTCACCTGGTTCCCGGAGATCAGCGCCGGCAAGCACCGCTTCACCATCCGCTTCCTCAGCCAGCCCGACCTCGACAACCGCGCCCGCCAGCAGCAGCAGGACATCGAGTTCCGCCTCGCCTGCTGCGCGCTCTGACCCTGCCGGCAAAGCACCATCGCCCAGATCAGGGTGATCGCCGAGAGGGCTCGGCTCCTACCACCTCCACCACCCGTCTCTCGTCTCCCGATCAACGTAGGAGGCCAGCCCCCTGGCCACGGGGTTGCACGATACGGCATGATCGTCGAGAGGGCTCGGCTGCTGACCCTGCCGGCACATGCGCAGAGCGCAGTGCCAGCTCATCCGCCATGCCGCCCGTTGATCGCGCCTTTCGGCGCTCCTACGACAGCTGGGTACTGGTAGGAGAGCCGAAAGGCGCGATCAACATCAAGCTGAAGACCACTCACCGGCCCTCGCGCGCAGCGGCCGCCTCGAAGGGCAGCGCGGTGACGTAGGCCACACCCGCCACCTCCAGGCGCAGGTACATCAGCCAGTCACTGCGCCCGGTCGCACAGACCGGCAGCATGGCCTCGCGGCTCCAGATATCCGCAGACTGGCGCACCAGCGCGTAGCGGTTCACGCCCATGTACATGTCCACCATCTGGAAATCGGCCGTGGCCGTATCGATCTCGAGGGAGCTATGGAGCTGAATCCGAAACGGCTGCAGTGGCACCGGCTCCTCGCTGAACTCCATGGTCAGCTGGCCGGACGGCAGGCTGAGGCGGCAGGGCGCACGATGCAGCTGACAGTCCGCCGGTGCGGGCAGCTCAACCACCGGCAGTGCCGAGAGCTGGCTGCCCATCCAGTGGCGCCCCCAGAGATAACCCAGCACGGCGACTGCCAGCAGCACGGCGATGATGCCCCAGCGGCCCTTGTCGAATCGCTTCTGCATCATGCCTCCTAGCAGGCTGTTGAAAAACCCAATCCACAAGCGGATCGGCGTCCGGTAAAATGC